>JALOCD010000022.1 GCA_023228025.1 Prolixibacteraceae bacterium
GGATATATTTGGAAGGAATGCCTGTAAGGACAACAGCATAAAGATTTTCTTTCACAATGATAAAACGAAATCCTGCGAAGAACTTTATAGGAAAGCCGTATGCGGGAAAACCGCACGTACGGTTTGAGGAGGGGGTAGGGAAGGTTATTTTACCTTCCCCGCTCTACTCTACTGTCCTTAGTGGTAAAATATAAAGATTAACCACGAAGGACGCCAAGAACCACACAAAGGGCACAAAAGGGTAGGGATAGTAGTTGGAATTTACTGACAATGATGAAGATAGAAGAACAAAATATAATTGACGCTTGTGCATCTTACGTCAAAAATGAGTTGGAAGATGGTGAAAAGGGTCACGACTGGTGGCATATCCAAAGGGTCTGGCATACGGCAAGGTTAATCGCTAACACAGAGCCATCCGACCCTTTTGTTGTCGAACTGGCAGCTTTGCTTCACGACATTGCCGATTCGAAATTTTATGGTGGCGACGAGGAGATTGGTCCACAGAAGGCCGAAACTTTCTTAAAATCAATGAATGTTCAGTCGGATGTCGTTGAGCATGTGGTAAATATTATTCGCCACATCTCATTCAAGGGAGGGAACCATCTCCAATTTTTTGACTCTCCTGAGTTGCAGGTTGTCCAGGATGCCGACCGGTTGGATGCCATGGGCGCCATTGGTATCGCGAGGGCGTTTCACTACGGTGGATTTAAGAATAGGTTGCTCTACCATCCTGATATTCAGCCAAACATGAACATGACCAAAGAGGAGTACAAAAAAAGTGATGCCCCAACCATCAACCATTTCTATGAGAAATTGTTATTGTTAAAGGATCGGATGAATACCCCTACCGGGAAGGCCCTTGCAAAAAGAAGGCATGCGTTTATGGAGCAGTTTTTGACTGAGTTTCATTACGAATGGAGAATCTAAGATTTTAAATATGAACAAATTGAGGAGATTTACATTAACAATTTTCAATAAAATCTCTAAATTTTTCGGAGACCGGAGTCTCTCATTCTCCTTTATCGGAGAAAATGGGAAATTGATTTTGCAATCCATATTTACTATTTTATCAATTGGTGTTGGAATTTGGTTCTTCAACCACCAAAAGACAGAGTTGGCAGCGATCAATCAACTTCTGCGTTCGGCAGGATGGGAGCTGGTTCTGCTCGGATTGGGACTAACCGTCTGTTACATCGTGATTCAAGGTTACATGTATGTTGCCTCGTTCGCCACTTTTCGTCATAAATTGCCGATATTACTTGGAATCAAACTATTCCTGAAGCGCAATTTTATCAGCGTTTTTCTCCCTGCGGGAGGGGTCTCTTCACTGGCGTTTTTTACCAGCGACATCGAAAGGCGGGGGATTACCAAATCGCACATCCATTTTGCATCTACCATTTACGGATTCATCGGAATACTCTCTGTCGTTTTGGTCGCAGTACCCGCATTTGCCTATGCCGTAGCAGACGGTGCAATCGGACAGGGTGATTGGATTGGACTGTTGTCAGTGGTACTTCTGCTTGGATTTGTCTATCTGGGATTTCAATCATTTTTAAAAAAGGGACCCCTCTATCGCGGACTGATTCGCTTCTTTCCATCACTCGAGGAGTTGGTTGTGGAACTGGAGGATATGAAACTGAACAGGTGGCAGCTTTTAAAAACGCTTGCCATCTCAGTTGTTATTGAACTTGTTGGTATTGCCCATCTTTATGTGGCGATGATGGCGCTGCATGTCCAACCCTCCATTTTTGTCGCAATGCTTGGATATATCATCTCGGTCATTTTCCTGATAGTATCTCCATTTCTTCGGGGACTTGGCGCCATAGAACTCTCGATGGCTTTTGTATTGAACCGGTACGGATTCACAGACGTCGAAGCCATTGCCATCACTTTTTTGTACCGGTTCTTTGAGTTCTGGATGCCATTGGTTGCAGGGATTTTCACCTTCCTGCTGAAGATCAACAAGTTGATTATGCGCATTGTTCCGGCATTGCTGCTTTTTGCACTTGGCATCGTCAATATCATATCAGTTTTGACTCCGGCCATCCACGAACGTGTTAGATGGCTTAGACATTTTATTCCCGTCGATGCAATGGTGGTATCAAACTATTTCGTGCTTGTCCTTGGATTGATTTTACTGGTTACAGCTTCCTTCATGCTAAAGGGGTTAAGAACAGCCTGGTGGGTTGCCATTGTCCTAACTGTTGTCTCTTTTTTCGGAAACCTTACCAAAGCTGTCGATTATGAAGAGGCTCTGCTTGCCCTGTTTGTACTTGGCGTACTCATTTACACCCGCAAAGATTACTACATCAAGAACAATCCAAAGTTAAGGATCGTCGGTATACAAACAGCGCTGTTCAGCATTGCGGCAGTCATGGTTTACAGTGTGGTAGGATTTTATTTTTTGGACAAGAAACATTTCAACATCGACTTCAGCCTGGTCGAATCTATGCAATATGCGATGGAGAACTATTTTCTCATCGGCAGCAGCGATTTAATTCCGGTCGACAAATTTGCTTCGAAATTTATTCTCACCATCAACATCAGTGGTTTCCTTTCCATGTCTTTCCTCTTTTATACCCTTATTCGGCCCTATTTTTTGAAAAATGCGTGTACCAAAGAGGAGATGGAACGACCCAACCGTCTGTTGAAAGAATACGGGAATTCCAGCCTTGATTATTTTAAGACTTACCAGGATAAAATGGTATTTGAACCTGACGGACATGAAGCATTTATCTCCTACCGGATTGCCGGCAATTTTGCCGTGGTGCTTGAGAATCCTGTAGCCAGGAATACGGAAGAGATGAAAAAGTGCATAGGTTTGTTTGATCGATTTTGTTATGAAAACGGTTTGAAGAGCTTCTATTACAGGGTTCCGCACGAGTCGTTGCCCTTATACAAAGGCATGAAAAAGAAGTCGATGTTTCTTGGACAGGAAGGGATTGTCGATCTCAGCAAGTTTTCCCTTGAAGGGGGATCCCGCAAATCCATCCGTAATGCCATATCCAAAGTGAAGGATCTGGGATACAAGATACTTTTTCATTTTCCTCCGATCAAAGACGGTCAGCTGCAAAAGATCAAATCTGTCTCGGACGAGTGGTTAGCGGATACCGGCCGAAATGAGATCATCTTTTCCCAGGGAATGTTCGACTGGGAGGAACTGAAACAGCAGACCATCTTAACGGTAGAAAACTCAGAGGAAAAAGTTGTCGCATTTCTGAATATCATTCCGGATTACGCGAAAGGCGAATCCACGTATGATTTGCTGCGTAAAACCAGTGACGCGCCCAATGGAGTGATGGATTTTATTCTGGTCGAAATGTTCAATTATCTTAAATCAGAAGGATTTGAAACGGTAAACCTTGGTTTTGCCCCAATGTCCGGGCTCACAGATCCAACCAAATTCTCGGAAAAGTCCATGAAATTTGCCTACGAGAAGATCAAAAGTTTTTCTCAGTACAAGGGAATGCGCGAGTACAAGGAGAAATTTGCCACCATCTGGTACAACAAATACCTGATTTACCAGCATGATTATGATTTGACCCAGATCCCTGGCGCTTTGTCCAAAGTGATTAAAACATGAGAATCTTTATTCTGGTTTCAATTTCTTTGTTCATTGCCAGCGTCGCAGCTTTGGGCTCAAATGATGTTTTTCAGCGGAAATCCATTGAGGACTTGCCCTTGAAAGTGGTTGAAAGCTCAATAGAACCAACCTTCCCGATGGTGATCTATATCTCCGGGGACGGAGGATGGAGCACTTTCAGTGACTCTTTGTGTACCTATTTTTCTAAAGAGGGATTACCGGTAGTGATTCTGAATTCCAAAAAATACTTCTGGGACAGGAAAACGCCTGATGAGGCTGCTGCAGATCTGGTTACCATTATTGAAACCTATGGCGCCAAATGGAAACGGAATAAATTTATCCTGACCGGTTTCTCATTCGGGGCATCCCTCGTTCCATTTTTGGAGAGCCGGCTACAGGCAGAAATTAAAGGCAGACTCAGTTCATCCATCATGATCAACCCGGATATCCGCTGTGATTTTGAGGTGCATTTATCCGATATGCTCAATATTGGCCCCTCGAAGGGCGATTTTGACGTGATCGGGGAGATGAAAGCAGTCGATGTAACTAAAACATCCATCTTCTTTGGAAGTGACGAGAGTCCCGAAGTGCGGCAGGTTTTCAGCCAAACCGGCGCAAAAGTGCAAATCGTGCCGGGTGGACACCATTTTGACGACGATTACAAAGCCCTGTCTGAAATTTTGGTAAAGGAGATGATGAAGAAATAATGTGAAAATTGGGAAATGTGGAAATGTGAAAATGAAGCTGGGCTTTGAGCATAGCCGAAGAATCGAAGGGAGAAAATGAGAAGATGAGAAAATGAGAAGATAGGATCAGTTTAATCTTGAAATTTTGTAATCCCGGCAGGGATGACCAATATTGTAGCCCGGGGTAAAGCGACGAAGGAGTGACACCCCGGGTTAGGAATGATGCATGATGCACCGTCCGCGGGAGCATCAAGCTAAAGCAGAACGGATTATTTCGGACGGAATGGCTGAGAAATTGGAAATTGGGTAGGTGGGTTATTCGCTCTGACCAAATTTATTTCTTTATTTTGTGAAACATCTTGATCCAAATTGTAGTTGAATTGATAATAATAACATGATTGAGACAAAATTTAGATTATTCAATATGACTGGAAGATTAAGTATTATAGCTGCTGTTTTATTTTGTGCCGGATCGGCATTTGCCCAGGATCCTGCGAAGAAAGATTCGGTATCTACCATCCCTGCCGAGGTTATGACTGTGATCAAACCTTCCTGCATGCCCTGCCATTCCAACGAAGGACGGGATAAACCAAAGGCCAAGGTGAATTTCTCCGTTTGGGAACAATACAGTCCTATGGAAAAGACGATGCTTGCAGGCTCTATTCAGGACGAAGTAAAGAAAAAAGAGATGCCACCCAAACGTTTTTTGGAATCCCATCCTGACGCCGCTTTAATAGAGGCCCAGATCAATCAGATCGTTCAATGGTGCGATTCTTTAAAAGCCAAACCATAATCTAACTGTCTCACCCTTTCATGTCGAAACCCTCCAACAAGGAGATCTGGCAGATCTCCGGACCGATCATGCTTAGTCTTCTGGCGCAGAACATCGTCGGCGTCACAGATACCGCCTTTCTCGGAAGGGTTGGGGAGGTTGAGCTTGGCGCTTCGGCCATTGGCGGGGTCTTCTACCTGATCCTATTCATGGTGGGTTTCGGATTCACGACTGGGGTACAGATTCTGGTGGCGCGTCGTTATGGAGAAAAAAACTATTCGGCCATAGGGCCAGTTTTTGACAACAGCTTCTATTTCGTCGGAATTTTTTCGCTGGTAATGACGGTTGTAGTTTACCTTTTTGGAAGTTCTTTTCTGAGGTTGGCGCTGACTTCCGATCCTATTTATGAAGCGAGTTCTATCTTTTTGAAATACAGGATTCTGGGTCTCTTTTTTGCCACAAGCGCCATGCTCTTTCGTTCTTTTTATACGGGGATCTCCTTTACAAAATACCTGAGCATCAGTGCGGCCATCATGGCAATTCTCAACATTATCCTGGATTACCTGTTGATCTTTGGTCATGCGGGTTTTCCAAAGATGGGGATACAAGGCGCGGGCATTGCCTCATCCATCTCCGAAGGTTGTGCACTCCTCTTTTTCATTTGGATAACGGCTGGAAACAGTAAATTAAAGCAGTTTCACCTTTTTCGTTTGGTGAAACCGGATCTTGCTATCATCAAAAAGACCCTCAGTATTTCAGTTTTTATCATGATGCAGTTTGTGCTCTCGTTCGGCAGTTGGTTCGTCTTTTTTATGCTTGTAGAAAAAATGGGAGAGAGGCCGCTGGCCGTATCAAATATTATCCGTTCCATCTATATCTTTTTCATGATTCCTGGTTGGGCGCTCTGCTCTGTAACGAGCTCACTGGTAAGCAGTGCCATTGGTGAGGGAAAACCCGAAAGTGTCATGCCAATCATACTCAAAATAATGAAAGTCAGTTTTTTGGCTGTTTCAGGTATCGTATTGATTGCCTTGATGTTCCCTGATTTTATCATCTCCATTTACACCAATAATCTGGCCTTGGTTGAATCGACTATTCCTTCCTTTTACATCATCATGGGTGCGCTCACCATCTTCTCCGTGATGAGCATTCTTTTCAATGGGGTGCTGGGAACGGCAAATACCCGAATTTCACTGGTAATTGAAGCGATCACATTATCCGCCTATCTGGGATTTACCTGGTTGATCGCGGTTCATCTGAAGTTAACCATCGAACTGGTTTGGATAGCCGAATATGTCTATTTTACCCTTATCGGGCTCCTTTCACTCTGGTACCTGAAGAAGGGCAATTGGCGGGCAAAGAGAATCTGAAATCGGCATTCCTAACCCGGGGTGTCGCTCCTTCGTCGCTTTACCCCGGGCTACAATACTGGTCATCCCTGCCGGGATTACAAAATTTCAAGATTAAACTCAGCCTTTCTTCTCATTTTCTCATTTTCCCATTTTCTCCCTTCGATCCTACGGCTTTGCTCAAAGCCCGGCTTCATTTCCACATTTCCCAATTTCCCAATTTTCACATTAATTCCTGGCCTTGTGCCTGATCAGCAATCTCAGCGCCTGATCATAGGTGATGTATTTCCAGGTCCAGTCGAGCAGAATGAAGAGCTTGTTTTTCACACCGATGATCGAAAGAAGATGGACGATCGACCAGAGCATCCAGGCTATGTAACCCTTAAATTTTCCAAAAGGCAGATCGGCGACGGCCAGATGACGGCCAACCGTGGCCAATGAACCCTTGTCGTGGTAATGAAAATGCTTCAGCGGTTTGTTTTTAGCCATTCGTCTGATATTGCCGGATAGCAGACTCGCCTGTTGCAGGGCTACCTGTGCAACCTGGGGATGTCCGTTGGGGTAAGTCTCTTCTGTCATCAGGCTGTTGTCGCCAATGGCAAAAATGTTTTGGTGCCCTTCCACCTGGTTGAACCTGTTGACCACGAGCCTGTTGTTTCGTCCGTAGGATTGGTCAGGAATGCCTTCTATCCGTTCTGAGGTAATCCCGGCTGCCCATATTACATTTTTGACATTGATCGATTCGTTGTTGGGAAGCGAAAGGACCCTGTCGTCGTAATTCAGAACGGCAGTACCAGTCCTTACTTCGACGCCCAGTTCTTCGAGATATTTTCTTGCTGTTATTGATGCTTCCTGCGACATTCCGGCCAATAATCGGGGCGATGCTTCGAACAGCATGATCTTCATGTTGTTCATGTCGAGTTCGGGATAGTCTTTCGGCAAGACATACTTCTTCATCTCCGCCACCGCGCCGGCAAGTTCGACACCTGTGGGGCCACCGCCAATGATTGCAACATTCAGATAGGTACTTATATCCTCCTTCGTCGCTTTATTAAGAGCTTTTTCAAAGTTTCGAAGAATTCTGTTTCGGATAAAAAGAGCATCCGGCGCCGATTTCATTTGCAGGGAGTTCTTTTCGATGGCCTCATTCCCAAAGAAATTGGTCTTGGCGCCAGTTGCCAGAATCAGAAAATCATAGCTCAAAACACCTATATCTGTCGATATTTCATTGATATCCGGATGAACGGCCTCCAACTGTGTCATTCGAAAATGAATATGGGTGTTCTGAAGTACTTTGCGAAGCGGAAAGGAGATGGCGCTGGGTTCCAACCCCGACATGGCCACCTGGTACAACAGTGGCTGGAACAAATGATAGTTGTTCCGGTCGATCAAGACAATTTGATATTTGAGCTTACGCAGTTTCAGCGCCAGTTTCAACCCTCCAAAACCACCCCCAACTATTACTATTCGTTTGGTTTCCGGTTCCGGAATGTATAAAATCTTGGTATTTACAGACATGGAATTATTGTTCGTTATATTTTGAGTCCATTCTGATAAGTATTTTCCTGCCACAAAGGCACTAAGGGCACAAAGGTTTCACTAAGAGTAATAGTGCCGACATTTAAGTCTTTGTGAAACCTTAGTGATTTAGTGACTTAGTGGCCCTCTTTATTTTTTTACTTTTTGGAGAGGGCTCATTATTTAGAACGAAAGAAACATCCGAAAGTTTTCCTGGTAAGTTAAGAAAATGTAATCAAATCCCCATCCCAATCTTAAATTGCCCCGGATTAAAGTTATATTTTGTTAAATGTTGATAATGAACGATGTTTGTAATCGGCTTAGTTCTAAATTTGTATTGAACAAGAAAAATGGTTTCGATTGTGGTGACAGCAATATTTTATTGGTAACCGTGGCGAAACGGTATAAATGAGTAGTTAGACAAGTAAATAGATACAGTTATGAAGACAAAATTGATGGTTATTTTATTCGCAGCAGCCATACTTGGTTCATGCGTCAGTTCCAAAAAATTCAAGGGTTCCCAGGCCCAATTGGCCCAGCAAAAATCGGTAGTAGCCAAAACGCAGCAGGATCTTTCAGGTTGTGAAGGTGAAAAGAGAAAACTGGAGACAAAAATTCTTGATCTTCAGTCTCAACTGGCTATTTTGAAAGACCAAAATACTTTTTTCAAAGAGAACAATACCCAGGCGTTGAAGCAGTTGGAAAACCTTTCGGTCATCTCCAGTTCACAGGCCGAGAGCATCAAGAAATCCATGGAAAACATGGGGGTCAAAGACCACATGATTTATAGTCTGCAGTCTTCACTGGCACAACGTGATTCGCTGAACATGGCCCTGGTGATGAACCTGAAAGGCGCCATCGGTAACCTCGATGACAAGGATATCAACATCAAGGTCGACAAAGGGGTCGTCTACATCGACATTTCCGATAAGATGCTCTTCCAGAGCGGCAGCTACAACATTACCCAAAGGGCTAGCGAAGTTTTGGGCAAAGTGGCAACCGTACTGAAAAATCAGAAAGACATTGAGTTCATGGTGGAAGGACATACGGATAATGTTCCATTTAGCAGGGGCGATCTGCTGGACAACTGGGACCTCAGCGTTAAAAGGGCGACAGCTGTTGTCAGGGTACTGCAAAACAAGTATGGATTAAGCCCATCCATGATGACTGCTGCCGGGAGGAGTGAATACCAACCCCTTGGCGCCAATGATACAGCTGAAGGAAAGGCCGCCAATCGCCGTACCCGGATCGTGATCCTTCCACAGTTGGATCAATTCTTTAAATTGCTGGAAAGACCAGGGAGGTAAGGAAAGACTGAGATGACTGAAATGACGGAAAGAAAGATAGGATGACTAGGAAGACTGGGACGAAGGGGAAAAAGGATGATCGGGTTTACTGATCATCCTTTTTTTATAATTTTATCATCAATACTACTTCCAGGTATTATTCGCTCAGTCCCAATAATTCGTAATTCAATGTCATTTATATAGAATGATGCTCCGTTTTCTGAGTGATCAACTCCGCAGGAGTTTTCCGTGAATAACCCCCAGTACAACTGCATAGCCGTCAGGCTATGCGTATATATCACACTGAAATACAGTGATATATGGCATAGTTTCTTTTTTTACCCCTTTTCTTTTGGAATTGGGGCTTGAATTTGTAAACTTTACCATTTCAAATAACTTTTTTCGTTAATTAAAGGGGCAAGGTTCGGTCTTTGTCCCCTTTTTGATGCTTTAAATATAGCCATAATAATTTGATTTATAAACAAATAGATTAATTATTTCACTTAAATTATTCCTTTCTTTTCGGTTTTCTTTCCAATGATTTGAAGAGAATAATCCGATCAACTTCATTAAATTCTTTTCTGATTTCTTCCTTCTCTCTTTCCAAATACTCTTCAGGTTGCTAAATGAATCTTGAAGTGTCTTAAAACATTTATATTCACTCAGAATTTGCCTCGTTTTTTTGAAATGGTATCCTTGCAGGTTTCGGATGATTTGTAAGTTTACTATAATCAAAATTAGTTTTGCAAACAGCAAGCAGGCAAACCGTTCATATTTCATTGGCTGTAATTTGTGGATCGCGCATACGGACTTCCAGCTTTTAAACATTAATTCAACCTGCCAGCGTAATCGGTATAGGAGCATTACCTCTTCAAGGGAAATATTCTCGGCTGAGACATTTGTTATAAACAAATTGAACCGGCAACGTGCCTTGTAATCATCTGAAGTTTTCCATCCTTTAAATTTGTTGTATTCATTTATTTTTCTTATCCTTTCTTCATAAACCTTTTCAGGGACAATATCAACAATTAATCGCAATTCTACTTGATCCACCTTGCCTACAAGTACCTGCTTCTCACAACTTGTGAGCTTGTGTTTGCTCATATGGGCATACAATTCCTTAAATTCCAGACTATCTGTTTGTCCCAAATCGTAGATTAGTGTAGAGACATTAAGTCTGCTTATAAAGAATGCACCTTCATTAGCAAAACCGGTCAATACTGACAGATTGTAATAGCCAAGATCACGTAGGATTAAATCGTCTTTGTTAATTTTCCCCTTGGTCTCAGCGGCATCAATGGCATCGTTTCGTACTCCTTCTGTTACGTTCAAATCCAATATCTTACCACTACGTAAATCATATTCATACTGGATGCACACACAAGCTTTGGTTACAAGTCTGCCACCAGTTCCTTTAAAATGTTCACGTAGCCTGTTGTCAACATTAAATTTGGTTGAATCTTTGATACATACCTGGTTAAACTGGGGAAGAAAATCAGCACAAAACACCCTGCTCAATTGTCTCTCCAATACTTCTTTTAACACATCCAGTACAAACACAACTGCTTCACCTGTGAAACGACCATCAATGGATTGCTTTGCAATCTTTAATCCACAAACGGCCAAAGCACTCGAGGAGGCTTGAGATAAACTGCAAAGTTGTGAATGAGAAGCACAATAAAGCAATAAATCAAAGAACTTGGTCGGTGTAAACTCGCAACTGCGTTTATAAAAACCACTTGCTACAGCTTTCTTTTGAAGCTCTTTTTCAGAAAAAACCTCGCGCAGCGTTGCCGAGAATGAACTCGAAAAATCAGAAAGGATACCCCCTACTTTATACTCGAAAAATCAGCAGACCGATAAAACCAAATAATTAACTCAATTTCACTAACTTGCAGACTTTAGCCTGACGGCTATGCGGTGCAACCGGGGGACGAAAAGGATGAAAATATCATGAACCCCGCCGGGGTTTCCCAATAACAAGGTATTGCAAGCTTTATCCTGAAATTGTTGGGTAACTCCTACAGAGTTTATTTTCACTTGTACCTTTCTCTTCCTCCGGTTAAAACCGGAGGTTATTCGTGGGCAACTCCTGCGGAGTTCTATAAACTAAACGACTGTGATTCGTAATCTTTAATATGTAATTTTTAATTCCTTAAGGTCTGTTGTATTTTTTTATGGAGTCCGGTATCAGCTGATTCCCTTTGGTCGCAAAATTGTTTTTTGCCTTGTAATTGGCAAACTGTTTCTGAAGCTGGTCATTCAGCGCTGGATTATTTTCCGGTTCGATGTTGAGGTCGGGGTAGACTTTGTAAAGCGTGGACCCGGAAATAAAATGATCCCCGCTGATGTAGTCTGTCAGCTCACCGGTATTGCGTTTTAACGGATATTCATTTAGGTTTCGGAAGGCCGGATTGGTATCCAGACCATGTCCGATCCACGAGGTCACTGAAGGAAGGGTGAGGTGAATCCTGTCTTTTAGCCACGCCAGCAACGATGGGGTCACATCGTAGTGGGTCACGATGGAGCTAAAGGCCTCTGCCATTTTAAGCATGGGTGAGTAAATTACCAGGGGCACATGGAATCGGTCGAGCTGGGTACTGATAGGAATTTCAGGCATCCGGTGGTCGCCGGTTATGACGAAGATGGTGTTTTCATAGCTCCTCAGTTTGCTGATCTCCTGGAAGAAATACCTTAGCGCATCGTCGAAATAGAACATAGTCGCGAACTGTGGGATATACTGACGGTTGTATTTCTTTTGATCCTCCGTCAGGTGCTGCTCTGCCATTCTTTTCTCGACAAGATCGTTGTAATGTTGTTGATCGGGCACCATGAAAGGGTTGTGCATGGAGAGGGTAAGCATCACATCCACCCTTTTTTCGGTCTCATGTGATTTCAGGTCGGTCAGGTACTTTTTGAAAATGTCGAGGTCGCCATATCCCCACGAATATCCGTTTTTGTCGGAGGGCAATTGTTTGTATTCGGTGCCATAATCGTGGATCCCAACTATTTTTGTGGTTCCCTCACGTCGGAGGAAAGGTTCCATGGCATCAAATTTGGTATCACCACCGTAGTAGAAAGATGAGGTATAGCCGGCCCTGTTGATCAGCAGGCTGATCAGGCTCAGGTGATCCGGCATTTTATCTCCCAGATCGGCGAAACCCTTTTCTCCAAACGGTAGTGATCCCAGCATGGATGGAAGCACACTGAAGGTACGGCCCGATGTGCTAAGGCAATTTTCCCAGTAGAGGCTTTTGGCCATAAGCGAATCGAGGAACGGGGTAAAGCTTCCCAGATAAGCCCCTTCGCCACAATAAGCCCTGCCAAGACTTTCTACCAAAATGAAAACGATAGATGGGGCAGTGGTGTCGGATTTAAAAAATGGCGCTAGCACATCCGGGGTACTCTCCTTATGTAGAAAGGGATAATCCTGGCTCAGATAGGTAAATGGATTTTCGGGGTTCAGCGAATTCCCGGTATTCTGAATCAAAGGTTCGTTCAGGTTTGATAACTGAACGCCATCAGGCTTAATATCTTCCGCCACCTGGGTTTTGCCATTCAATTCGAAGTTGGATGGTTCGTTTGTTTGGCTGAAATATGTCAGCATGCTCCCGCTGAAAAGATTGAATTTGTTGGCGGCAATGTTCAAGCTGAATTCATTTTTGTAGTCGACCGGATCCGGATTGTACCTGCCGATGGGAAGAAAGGCTAATATCAGGGAAAGAATATAAAACCTGATTACCTGATGCGCAATTTTGAAATAGTAAAGTTTGTGGAATAAATACCAGGTAATCCCCAAAAGGATCAGGACAGGAGCAAAAGTTGTAAGGCTGAATTGACCGGAAGCATCAACCGTTTGTTTGATCTCTGCGGCTGAATATCCTAGCAGGTCTGATCCTAAAGGGGTTCTGGTGGTGGCGAAATATTGCAGCAGTAAAATCTCGCCTCCCACGACAACAGCCGTGATGGCTCCGAAAAAAATCCGGGCAGCCCGAATGCTGAAATGATCAATGATCAGGAATGGGATTAGTAAAATTACAGATAATCTGAGAGAAAGGGATAGGTCAAATCTGATTCCGTACATCAACTCACTGGTACTTCCGGCAGGATAACCAGCCTTCCCTGAGATAAACAGGATTTCATAAAACCTTACCAGGATAATTAGGAGGGTCATTAGCAAACTCAGCGAAATGAACCGTTTGATCGATTGGCGCAGCAGGTATTGAAAGGGAGGTGTGTGATCCATGGCGCTGAATTAAAAGAATCTTGTAATTCCAATATCTAAGGTGTAATTCAATACATATCCCAGGTTTGGAAACTCTTCGTTTGCCAGTGAGACTCCAAGGTTTGTCGTCCAGATTTTGTTAAAAAGGTGGTTGAATTCGATCCTTGCAGATTGTGATTTCAAATTCAGATAGGTGGAACTCCCATCACCGTAGCGCCTGTCGTCGGGCGAGACGCCATATCCAAATCTCAAACCGATGTAATCTTCCGGATCGGCGAAGTAACGGCGGGCCTGTATCGAACCCGAGACTGAGGTGCCAGAGGAGGATGGCGTCACAAACGACCTGAGCGAAATCCAGTAATTGCCTACATATTTTCCAACCGTTCCGGTCATCATGAAGGTATTGGAGTTGGCGAAGAAGAGCGCCCTCATTCCCAGGGAGCCTTCAAAGGCCTTGGGGAAGCTGTGGTACCACTCTGCTCCGGATCTTACTTTTGGGAAGATGGAGAGATTGGAGTAACCCGCGTTGAGATAGAGATAATTGTTTTCACTGATATGTGGGTAGGCATCCATCTCGTACTGAAACCCTTTCGACCCAAATCTGTCGGCCCAGTTGATCCGTCCGTAAATCAGTCCGATGGATGTTTTTCGGCCATAAGAAAGTGCGGCCAGCTGCCACGGATCTTTGTTCGATTTCTTTTCAAAGATATCGTAGGTATAGGTAAGGCGTACCCTGTTTTTCATCTGGTCGAGCCGGATTTCCAAAAGTTTTTTTCTGGCTTCGGCATTGGCCGGATTGATTTGCAGCAATGTTTCCAGCTGGCCGGTAGCTTGTTTGTAATCTTGCATCGCATTGAGAATTTTGGCTTTTTTAAGCATGAAATGCTCGTCTTTCGCATTTTTTGCCAAAGCAATGTCGCAATAACTTATTGCATCAATATATTTATTGTCCCAATACTGCACATCGGAAATGGCATCCAGGGCATCCCAGTGTGCCGGATAGCGTTTCAATACCTCTGCAATCACCACCCTGCTCGAATCGTATCTCCCGTCCCAGGCGAATGTTCTGGCCATCAGTACGGCCACATCGGCATCGTATTCTTTGGCCAGTACCATTCGGCAAACTTGCCTGGCTTTTTCGCGTTCACCCTTGTATGCCAGCTCTTTGGCTTCCTGGTAAGTTTGCCCTTTGCCGGTTAATGCGGTAAATACAAGAAGTACAATAAGGGAAAATGAGAAAAAATGCTTTTGATAGTTCATGATAAAGGGTGGTAGTCTATGGTTGGTGTTTGTCATTTAAATGTATGTTGATGTCCGTTTTATCTGAAAAATATTTAGAATTATTCATTGTTGTCCGGTTATTGATATTCTTTATCCGCTACGCGGAATTTAGACATTGTAGCATTAATTGTTCCTACAATACTGTATCCGCTACGCGGAAAACTAATTTATCGATATTGCTGAAGATCAATGCTTAATATTTTTTATTTTCAATTAATAAAGGAACGGCTGTATATTTTCCGCGTAGCGGATACAGTATTGTAGAAAGCAAAGCCCAAGGTGCATTATACCACGTAGTGGTTAAAGACATCAAGTTATAATATTCGATTTTATATAGATAACTCAAATTTACCAAAATGGTTCAATTAAACTGCGAAAAAAAAGCAGAATAAATAAAACGGTATTTTTATATTTGACCTCCGACCGGGAAAGTCATTAAGTTAAGCAGTTTCTCAAACAAAATATGGGTGAGATACTCACCCGCTAAAATCTATATGGAAAAGCGAATTAGAAAAATAGCAAACACCAGGTACGGCATTCTTCTGTGGATACTGGTGGTATTTCTGGCGACAGCCTTTGTCAGCCGAACTGTCTTGATGGGCTTCTCATTCAAAGAGGTAGAGATGGGACTCCTTCCATTGTTGAAGATTTACCTCCTGGGCCTCTTTTTTGACCTGGTAGCTTTCTCCTATTTCATGATCCCGATCGTACTGATCCTGACATTTGTGACCGACCGGGCGCTGAAAAAGTGGTTTCTCTACCTCCTCTTTTTCATCACCTTCTTTATCATCCTCTTCAACGGAGTCTCGGAATATTTTTTCTGGGAAGAGTTTGGCGTGCGCTACAACTTTATTGCCGTCGATTACCTGGTCTATACCACCGAGGTACTGGGGAATATCAACCAGTCCTACCCGATCCCCTTCCTGGTATCTGCCATTGTGGTACTCAACCTCGGGATCATCTATTTCCTGGTAAGGTCTAAGAAACTTGATCCCATCGCCGAAAGCAAAAGCCTCCTTCGTAACCGGATAAAGATTGCCCCTTTCCTGCTCCTTCTGCCGCTGCTGGCCTATTTTACGGTCAACTACACCTGGGCCGAGAAGGGCAAAAACCGTTACAACAACGAACTTTCCAAGAACGGGGTTTACTCCCTTTTCGCCGCCTTTTTCAGCAACGAACTGGACTATGAGACCTTTTATACCAAAAGGGCCAATCCCGATAATTTCAAAGATTTGAACAACCTGCTGAAAAGCGCCAACAGCACGGCCAAAGGAACCGATCAGTTTGACGTGACCAGGTTGATCTCCAATTCCGGAGAGGAGAAGAAATACAATCTCATTTTTATAACAGTCGAAAGTTTGAGCGGCGAATTTCTAGAATACCTCGGCAGCAAAAAGGGAAAACTGACGCCACATCTGGATACGCTGGTCAACCATTCGCTGCTTTTCACCAACTTCTATGCCGTGGGTACCCGCACCATTTGGGGACTGGAGGCCGTTGCCCTTTCCGCCCCTCCCAAACCCGGACAGAGCGTAATCAAGCGTGCCAACAACGAAAACATGTTCTCCATGGGACAGATTTTCAAACAAAAGGGATACGCCCTCAAGTTTATCTACGGAGGGAACGGCTACTTCGACAACATGAACTCTTTTTACGAAAACAATGGCTATTCCACCATCGACAAAAACGATTTTGCCAAAGGTGAGATCACTTTTGCCAATGCGTGGGGCATGTGCGATCAGGATCTCCTGAACCGCGTATTGAAAGAGTCGGACAGCTCTTTTGCCGGAGGAAAACCCTTCCTGAACCTGGCCATGACCACCTCCAACCACCGTCCGTTTACCTATCCCGAGGGGATGGTGGATATCCCTTCCGGGAAAAACAGGGAGGGTGCAGTGAAATATTGTGATTATGCCATCGGCGAATTTATCAGGAAAGCCAGCCAAAAGCCCTGGTTCAGCAATACGCTGATTGTGGTAATGGCCGACCATTGCGCGGGCAGCGCCGGACAAGCCGAATTGCCCTTTATGGATTACCGGATTCCGCTGATCATCTACAATCCAGGATTGGTTGCCCCACAGAAAGTAGACAAACTGTGCAGCCAAATTGATGTGGCCCCGACGCTTTTCGGTCTGCTCAACTGGAGTTATGAGAGCAAATTTTTCGGAAAAGACATCATCAAAATGGAACCGGCCGAGGAGCGTGCCTTTATTGCCAATTACCAGAAACTCGGATACATCAAAAATGACCGTCTGACTATTCTAAGCCCGCAGGAGAAGGTAACCTATTACAAGATCGACCGCAATCAAGGAACTACTGAAGTGGCCCCAAAAGACCAGGGCTTGCTGAACGAGGCGATTACCTATTATCAATCCGCCAACTACGTTTACAAGAACAGGCTTAACAAATGGAATTGAGATGGGTATTAATAGTCCATCAGTGCCTAATCAATAAAACCGGTAAATGAATAGCAAAAAGGTTCACGCAAAGGACGCAAAGAAAAACCGTAAAAGAGCGCAAAGTTCAGTCCTAACTTCTTTGCGTCCTTTGCGTCTTCCTTTGCGTCCTTTGCGTGAACTATTGAAGGTAAGTAATAGGAAAGAATTAATGCCTCATTTTTCACGATTTGACCCCTCTAAATCTCCCCGAGGGGGAGACTTAGGATTCGTGTTCAGATCAACATCAGCGCACAACTCCCCTCCCTTGGAGGGGTTGGGGGAGGTCAAAATAATTAGATCCACTCAGTATTTGTCTTTGTTGACGAAGACCTTTCTCTTTTTGCTATTGATCTCACCCATAGCCTTGCTGGCCGATGGCCGGCGCGATACCATGGTTGTGGTGAAAGACAAGAAAGGAGAACATTCCGTCAAGGCGCAGGTGTATGACCTGAACGCCTACAACCGGATGATTTTTTACAAGCCCAAACCCTTTGCCTTTGTGACCAACGTGCCCTCCGATTTTGCCGGACTCTACAAAACCACCGTAAAAAAGGAGAACCTGGGCAATCTGGCGCTCCTGCTTGGAGGAACGGTCGCGTTGGTTGCCTTCGATCAGCACATTACCGATGCCGTTCATCATTTTGGTAATTACATCGGCCTCGATCCGGCTCGCAATTTTCACAGGGTCGAGCTCAGGGTGGGGAAATCGGCCATCCCGGTCATCGATCTCCCTCAAAATCTCAACTCCGGCATGTATTTTATCGGTGAAGGGTGGCCCAGCATTTTTGTTGCCTCCAGCTTTCTGGCGTATGGGCTCACCACCAACGACTACCGTGCCCGGCAGACCGCCTCACAGCTTTTTGAAATGTTCTTCACACTGGCTGTCACAGTACAGACCATCAAAAGGATCACCGGCAGGGAGAGCCCGTTTCAGTCCACCCAGCCGGGAGGGGTGTGGCATCCCTTTACCAATCCGAAGGTTTACCAGCAAAATGTCTCCTATTACGATGCCATGCCATCCGGCCATTTTGCTACCGTGATGGCCACCATCACCATCATTGCCGGCAATTATCCCACCAACAAATGGGTAAAACCGGTCGGCTATTCCCTCCTGGGACTGTGTGGTTTTGCCATGATACACAACGGCGTTCACTGGGCGGGCGACTATCCCATCGCCATTGCTATAGGCTATACCTGCGGCAAAATCGCACTCGCACGTGGTCACCAAACCGAAACCAGAAGTGGCATTTCGGCCCTTTGGGGAAAGAATGCCTCGGTGATGCCTTTCGCGTATGGGAATGGTGGGGTAGGGTTGAGCTACCGGTGCAGTTTTTGAAATTGTCTGAAGCAGAATTTACAGAAGTTGTCTGAAGCAGAATTTACAGAATTGGAGAATGAACAGAATTAAGTGGTAGTTTGATGTTTGATATGCGGGACGAGATTTAGCCATGTCTGAAGCAGAATTTACAGAATTAAGGAATGAACAGAATTTATCGGTAGTTTAATGTTTCTCACACAGAACGAGGTTCAGCCTGGATGTCTTAAGCAAGATTAAAGTATTTGCAGGATAGGATTTGGGGTGGTTGGTAGTTTTTCAACATTTTTACTGCTGTTCCCGAATCTGTATCTCTCCCAGTGTCATCGGCACGACCGGTACTGTAACCATGGGTTTCAACCCATGGGAGGTCAAAGTGCAGATGAAGTTAAGTGCTGTAGGTACGACAGCGGCTTTCATTACTGATGTAGTTAGCAAATCTGATCCACCGGGTGAAGCCTTAGTTATGATCTGCCGGTTCCGATAATCATTACTGAGAACATTCTAAATTCTTCGGCAATGTGAATTGCAGTATCAATATCTGCTTTTGTCAATTTGATAATCTTATTTGGATATCTTAATTGCACTCCAAAACCATTTAATGTAAAAGCCTTTTGGAACTTTGTATCATCGATTTCAATCTTTTCGGAAAGGAGCTCCAATAAGTAAATCAAATCATGTGAGCGCAAAAATTCGATTCCATAAAAAACTAATAAAGCCTTCAAATATTTCTCTACAGCTTGCTGACAATGGAATGCTATTGTGTCAAAATAATCTGGCAGATGTAAAGATATAATCTTAGCGGAACCTAAATCATGGTCAGCTTTCTCGATCCATTCATTTATTTTCTCAATCTGCCCGCTCATACAATATTTTTGAGTTTTTCATGGCAGAATTTAAAAAAGAATAATTGCGATCTTTCTCAAGGTTAAACTCAGACTTTGTATAAATCAAAATATCCATTGGTATCATTGTGCCTCTCAATGACATTCTAATATCAAATCCTCGTTGGTGCATTGGAAGGTCTGTCTCTTGAACAATCAACAAGTCCAGGTCACTATCATGCTTGGGTATTCCATTTGCATAAGAACCAAATAAAATGATTTTCTCGGGATTGAACCTGGTCGCGATCCTTGAAACGATTTCATTTATCTTATTTGAATCAATCATATCCTGAAAATATTATGCAAGTTAACACAAATAGTAAGAAAGTCAAAATGACCCGGATTTGTACTCGGTCGTGTCAGAGGAGTCAATATCCGGCAGGATCATGATTTGTTAAACCTTATTTTTGAAGGCAACCTTGGTAGAAAACCGATCTCACCACCTGACCTAAACCTTATTGCCTTATTTCCAATACCATAACTACAACTTCCATGGGTTAATTCAAAATGCAGCCATATAATAAGATAATAGTGTTTTATCTTGTATATTCGATAATATATGCATATATTTGTCGAATATAAACGATAACTTCGAGTGGATAAAGAAACTGCAAAGCTTTTAATTGCTGAATATCAAAAAATAGCGGTTGAGATTTCATTTCGGAAACGTCCCTTTATGATCGAGGACAAACTCAATTATGTGTTTGTCGGGTTGAGACGTGTTGGAAAATCGTATCTGATGTTCCAGCAAATTCGTAATTTGTTGGATTCAGGTCATTCAAAGGAGGAGATTCTTTATTTTAACTTTGAGGATGACCGGATAGCATCCCTGTCCACCGAAGATTTAGACCGGATAAAAGTTAGCTACGAAGAGATGTTCGACTGCAAACCGATATTTTTTCTCGATGAAATACAAACAGTCGATCGCTGGGAAAAATTTGTCCGCCGGCTCGCTGACACGGGTTTTCGGGTGCATGTCACAGGAAGCAATGCTAAAATGCTTAGCAGCGAAATAGCTACCACCCTGGGTGGAAGATTCGTTGTTCAAAATGTTTATCCCTATTCGTTTCAGGAATATTTGGCTTCGTTGGATATCGATCTGAATGACAAAAACACAATTTATCGCTCTCGTGCTGAAATAGTAAAAGCCTATGAAATTTATTTGCGTTATGGCGGCTTACCGGAGCTGACTCAGGTAACCGATAAACGCGCATGGTTAAGCAGCCTCTACCAAAAAATATTTTTTGGCGACTTAATTACCCGTTATCAGGTGCGCAACGACTTTGCGCTGCGCGTGCTCATACGGAAATTGGCCGAAAGCGTTAAACAACCTACTTCATTTAACAGATTGGCAAACGTCGTATCCTCTTCCGGAAAAAAAATCAGTACCGACACAGTGATCGATTATTTGGGCTATTTAAAAGAATCGTGGTTGATTTTTCCGGTTGAGAATATTTGTGCGAAATTGGCAGAAAAGGAGGCAAATAAAAAATACTATTTTACCGACAATGGCATACTTAATCTTTTTCTGGTGGATCCTTTATCTTCGTTGTTGGAGAACCAGGTAGCTATCCAGCTTCGGCGTTTGTTTGGCGATGATGTTTATTTCTACCACCAGGGCATTGAGGTCGATTTCTATATCAGGAACGAGCAAATGGCTGTGCAGGTATGTTATAGCATGCAAGATACTGAGACCAGTAAACGTGAAATAAATGCTCTTTTAAAGATGTCCAAACGAATCGATGTGAAGAGATGGATGATCATCACCAAAGATGAAGAGGATACGATCACTGAACAAGGAATAAATATTGAGGTGATTCCCGTGTGGAAATGGTTGTGTTTACCTTGAAACCCAAAAATAGCAACCCATGCAAAAGATAACCATTTCAGAAGAGTTGGCCTCCAAAGTCCCCGGACTGCAGCTATCGTGCATTAGGTGCGATGTGGTGTACGAAACGGTAAACACCCAATTGTGGGCCGAAATTGAAGCCAAAATCGCCGAAATTGCGGCTTCGGTTGCCATTGAACAAATCAGCGGGATGCCTGCCATTGCCGCCTCGCGAAGGACCTACAAAGCCTGCGGAAAGGACCCGGCCCGTTACCGGTTGTCGGCAGAAGCGCTGCTGCGCCGTGTGGTGAACCGCCACGAACTGTACCAAGTCTGCAATGTGGTAGATGCCCTGAACCTGGTTTCCATCTCGACGGGTTTTTCGATTGGCGGGTACGACAGCGAGAAAATTGAAGGGGAGGTGGTTTTCGGGATCGGTAACCCCGGCGAACCCTACAGCGGCATTGGCCGCGGCGAACTGAACATCGAAGGGATGCCAGTTTTTCGTGATGCAGCGGGCGCTTTCGGTACCCCGACCAGCGACTCCGAACGCACCTCTGTAACCGCCGCTACCCGCAGTTTTTTGATGGTACTCATCGATTTTGCAGGAACCGCCCTCCTCGACGAGGCGACCGTTCTGGCCCGTTCCCTGCTCGAAAAATATGCGGGAGCAGATCAGGTGGAGATTGAGAAAATTGGGGGCAGCTGAAATTGTTCGCAAGATCAACAACAATTATTTGCACGTTCATTAATTTCTTCCGAACACATCTAATAGCAAATACGCGCCAGCGGGGATAGAGGGGCATACACAAAACGGATCAAAATACATTCCGTATTTTCATGACACACATAAATCGTCACAAATGGTTGCGATTCAGGGATTTGAAATTTTATTTTTCACGGGCATGGTGAAGTTGTGAAAATAGAATGATTTGTGATTACCTCAAATCGTGGAGGCATCTCACACTTCATATTAGATACATTGTCGGCTCCTCTTGTAAAAAAATGAGAACCTAACCCTCCAACTAAAGTGTATGAAAATCTGTAAACTTTACATACACTATAACTGTTAGCAAAATAGATATTTGAATGAGATACTCCGTTGTTACTCCAAACATATCCAAGATTTGCCGTTTCTTGATAACCTGAATTAATAAGAGAATAATAATCGCTACTATTTTTTTCAACCAGAATGTGGTCTGTTTGTTTAGAGCATTGAACTAATTGAAATGTGTTATACAATTGGTACGATGGAGAAACCCAAGCTTCAATTTCATAAATATAATTTTTGTATCCATTTGGTGGTGTAGTAGTATTATTCCAGCATCGTGCGCCAGTATTGGGATCTTGAAATCTATAAATTGTAGTCCAGCATGAACTTAAATTGTCAATAATTCCATCAAAGTTGTCGTCAATTCCATTACAAGTTTCAACGACTGTATTTTGTTGGTAAGTAAAAGTTTCAAGCGACGACCAACTTCCAAATACACCTGAACTATTCTTGGTACAAGCACGCCATTGATGTTGCCCGTAATTTAATGTAGCATTATAAGTGCTTTGTGTACCTGAATTAATTTCTACTTGATTTCCATCAATTTCCAACATATATTCAGAAGCATTAGGAACAATTTGCCATTTCATTTGAACGCTTGTAACTGTAGCATTATTAATTGGACTTACTAACGATGGTGGAGATAATGTATTTTCAACTTGGAAACAGCTAAAGTTCAAAGGGGTTCTTCTGTAAAATGTTGCTTTCCCATCGGAAATATCAGATGCTTGGATAGTTCGAACCCAATCGGAAACATTATCACAATTACATTCATTAGACTTCGCTCCCGGTTGATTTGCCCCGTGAATAGTTATAGTATATTTATTGTTACCATTAACGACAGACTTTACTATACCAATATGTCCAGGTTCACCAGTACCATTATAATATTGATTCATTACGATAATATCTCCTGTTTGGGGATTATTTGTCATTATATATCCATTACCAAGCGTACCTACAGTCCATTTCCGAGCATCAGGATAGCTTGAAATTGCAACCTCATTTGCAACATATTTCGTACACCAACAATTCCCATTTAGAGTTGCTCCAATACCATTTTCATTAATAGTTGAAAAAGAAACTTCATTCCCATAAGCTGTTCCAATATTATTGGTGGCATAAGCCCTTACATAATAGGTTACACCGTCTGTTAATCCTGAAATTGGACTCGTAAAACTTCCTGTTCCAGCACCATCGGTAGTTTTACTGTTCGCAGTTGTTGGATTGGAAGAGGTGCTCCAGCAAACGCCACGAGCTGTTACCGGTGAGCCTCCATCGGTCGTGATATTTCCGCCACTTACTGCCGTTGCTGCAGTGATGTTTGATATATTTCCGGTAGTTAATACCGGTGATATAGCTGTAGCAGTCAAGGTAAACTCATTCCCATATGCTGTGCCAATACTATTGGTAGCATAAGCCTTTACATAATAGGTTGCTCCAGGGGCTAAGCTAGTTATCGAGCTAGTGAAACTGCCTGTTCCAGCACCATCGTTGGTTTTACTATTCGCAGTTGTTGGATTGGAGGAGGTGCTCCAGCAAACACCTCGCGCCGTAATTGGCGCCCCTCCACCACTGGTAATATTACCACCACTAGTTACCGTTGTTGACGAGATTGCTGATACAGCAGTTGTAGTTAAAACAGCCAAGGTAGCCGTAGTTATTGCAGTGACCTGATTCCCATAAGCTGTTCCAATGCTATTGGTGGCATACGCCCTAAAATAGTAGATTGTTCCAGGAGTTAATCCTGAAATAGCACTTGTAAAACTACCTGAGCCCGTTCCTTCAGTAGTTTTAGTGTCTGCAATGGTTGGGTTCTGGCTTTTACTCCAACAAACCCCTCGTGCAATAACCGAAGATCCGCCATCGTTAGTGATATTTCCTCCGCTAGTAACCGTTGTAGATGTAATAGCGGATAAGTCGGTGGTTGTTAAAACAGGCGCCAATGCTAAGGTTGTGAATATTGATTGGCTGCTATAAACCGTTCCGACTGAATTTGTTGCATAAGCCCTTATATTATAGGTGACTCCGGGAGTTAATCCTGTAAGTGAACAGGTAAAACTACCCGTGCCACTTCCACTACTTGTTTTACTATCTGCTGTTGTTGGGTTCTGGTTAGTACTCCAGCAAATGCCACGTGCAGTTACCGTTGCACCACCATCGGCTGTAACCTCTCCACCTGTGGTGGCAGTTATTGCTGTTATATTGGTCGCTATTGTAACAGTGACAGTAGGTGATGTGATTACTTCTATTCTGCAATTCAGCAAAATGGGTAATAGTAGTCCGGCGAAAAATACTTTGGAAATTGCTGATTTGATCTTCATTGATTTTGCGAATTGGATTATTAATTGATTACGCTGATTTATTGGTTTTTAGATTCTATTATTCTTCTGAATTTTCGGTTCCGCCCCGTTTTTAGAGTGGTTGCTTGTCTCCACTTATTGTTTTTGTTTCGTGTTCAGCCATTTTTGACTTTCTATACTCCTCATAGTGCTTTATCTTGAAACAGCATACAAAAAACACGTTTATATGTTTTTCAACAAACCTAATCCCGAACACAACGAACAGAGAAGCCAAACCGCTTAGAATAGTAACCATCGCGGCTACCAACCCAAGCGTATTTATCCACAAGAGTGCGACTCCATGCCTGGTCCGTATCGATGTCCGTACTGCTCCACCAATGGCCACAGTTACCTATGTCTCTATAATTATAATCAGAGCGGAGGCCACCAGGAAGAGCTGTAAAACCACTGCTGTTTGTTGCACCTATATTAAGATTTAACCAATGTATTGAACCTGTTTCCTTTAATTTGCCACCAGCTACACTTTCACCTCCCAGAAAAGTTGTTAAAGTTGTCCATTCGGCATCGCTGGGTACGTGCCAACCAGAGGGGGCAATTTTGCGGCTATCGGCAACTGCAAACCAATTATATAAAGCACCGTAATTGGCTTTATAGGTAGCTGCATCATTATTGTACCAACATAATGCCCCGGTAGTTAAAGCAGCCCAAGCAGCATTACCAGTTATATTGGGAATAGTATCGCCATTGCGATACTTGGTTGTTTTGAGGTTTTCAACCATCCAAACCTGTGTGCCAATGGTAACAGTATGGTAAACATTACCATCTATATCGGTTACTGTGCCCCCATCTGATGTTGGATTATTGCTGTCATTACTTTTGCTGCAACTGTACGTAAGTATTACAGCTAACCCTGTCATTAATAGCAAACTGAAGAGATTGGTTTTCTTTTTCATTTATTTAGATTTATAATGATCTTCCTTCTCATTAGGTTTCTAATTCGTTAAGATTAAATATATTAAGCTCAGATTTTTAAATCAACTCGAATAGACCTTATCGTAATCCGAATAGTCTGACGAGCCACACTCCGGACAAATTGTTCCATCTCCATCACCACAATCGTTGCAATATTTATGTCCACATTCACGACATGTATGGACAGGGAAAAAGTTTGAAAAGGCTGAGTCTAAAGCCTCCCGACCACACCTTGGACATTTACTTAAACTGCTGATAATTTTATTATTAAATACATTCCCCTACTCGTCAGGCTTTTCGGTATCGCCCCGTTTTTAAAGTGGTTGCTGGACTCCACAATTTGTTTTATGCTGCTTCAGAAAAGCTCGAAGCAAGTTCTGTACTTCTTTGCACTTTAATCCTTAATGCAACGAACCGATGCACCGTTTTCTCTAGTGATCGTAAACCCTTGGCTACAGCCACTATTATAATTGTCGTTAGTCAAAAATAATCCTCCGGCCATTTCATCGTGTGCACGTCCTTTAGAATCGTAGCGGCCACCGCCACCTCCAGGACCTGCAGACCACCAACTACCGCGGTCAATTATATAATACCAATAATCATAAGAACCATCATAATAACGAATAGCACCTGGCAACGCTGTAAAACCACTTTCATTAGTGGCATTAGTGTTAGGACTTAACCAATGACTTGTGCCAGTTTCTTTCAGTTTTCCTTGTGCAACGATTTCTCCACCTAAATAATCTATAAGAATCTTCCACTCTGCCACTGCAGGAATGTGCCAGCCTACAGGGCAAAGCTTGCCTGTATCAATAGTATACCAATTATATAGCGCACCACGTGAAGTTTTGTATATTATTAAGTTATTGAACCAGCAATAACCAGGTGTGTACAAATTATACCAAGCATTTGCATCAGCAACATAAGGAATAGGTGTGCCATCCTTACACTTGGTTGTTCTTAAGTTTTCTGCCATCCATGTTTGGGCGCCGATGATTACAGTTTTGTAAATATTACCATCCAGATCAGTCATATTCCCATATTTGACCAACGGATTAAAAGTAATTGGTAGTACTTTACTAGTTGTAAATGATACTTCATTCCCATATATTGGGAGGCTGTAAGGATGTTTTAAATAAGCTCTTACATAATATTTGGTGTCAGGGATTAGTTCGGTTAAATGAAATACAAAGCCATCATTACTTAAACTGCCAGCACCCGTTACTCCGTTACCGATTTGAGGGGATACATTAGTGATCCAGCATAAACCCTTTTCAACTACGCCGTTTACATCTAAATCACCATGGTATATGCCCCCGCCTACAGCTGAAACAGTCGTAATCTCACTTACTACGGAAGTTTCTAAATAGGGTTCCTGGTTTATTACAGCAGGAGGAGTATTACTGCCATCTCCTTTCTTGCAACTAATTGTAAATATTAACAATACTCCCATCATTAAGGATAATTTAATCAATATACAGGTTTTCTTCTTCATATTGACTTTACTATTTATTTTTATCTATTTAGTTTCTATATCTCAATCAATCCTTTATGCAACGAACAGAATAACCACGCCCCCTGCTGACGGCGGCGGCGGTAACATCGTCGTTACCACTGCTTATGGACTGGATAAAGGCAAAAGTAGTAGAGTAATCCGAAAAGGACCACCAAGTACCGTTGTTTCCAACGTTGAGGAATGAACCATCGAGGTTGCTACGCGAGCCACCCGGAAGGGCTGTAAAGCCTGTTTCGTTGGTGGCCCCTGTGTTAGGGCTGCTCCAGTGGCTTGTTCCGGTTTCCTTTAACTTTCCGCCCGCTCTATCTTCACCGCCCGAAAAGTGTATCAGAGTTGCCCATTCGTCACTTGTTGGCACATGCCAGCCTGCTGGTGCTATGTTGCGGCTGTCGACAACTGCGTACCAATTATAAAGAGCACCATAAGTGCTTTTGTTGGTTGCGGCATCGTTGTTGTTCCAGCAGTAGCCCGGAGCTATCAAATAAGACCAGGCAGTGTTGTCTGTCACCAACGGAATAGCTGTGCCATCTTTGTATTTGGTTGTTTTAAGGTTTTCAACCATCCAAACCTGCGTGCCAATGGTGACAGTGTGGTAAACGTTGCCGTCAATGTCGGTTACTGTTTCACTTCCTGAAGTAGTTGTTTTGAACGAAACTTCGTTTCCGTATCCTGTCCCTGAGCTATTTATTGCATAAGCACGTACATAATAAGTTGTATTTGCTGCCAGCGTAGTAAGATTGCTTGAAAAGTTGCCAATGCCTGAGCCATTGGTTGTTTTAAAGTTGGCAGTTGTAGGGTTAGGAGAGGTTGCCCAGCATACGCCGCGTGCCGTTACTGCAGTGCCACCATCACTGGTGATATAGCCTCCGCTGACAGCCGAAGTGGTTGTAACAGAGGCAACTGATGTGGTTGTAACCGTTGGATACTGCACTGCTGCTGCGGTTGTAAACTTCCAAACGGGGCCTGTACTTGAATTGTTTTTATTGTCTTTAGCTACAATTTTCCAATAATAGTCAATACCGGCAGTTAAGTTGGTTGGCAAATAGCTGTTTGCTGTTTGGTCGGCGCTCACCTTGGTTGTTGGGTTGGGAGAAGTACCAAAATAAACATCATACGATAAAGGATCATTTTCCGGATCGGAGCATGTCCAACTTAATGTTGTTGATAACGATAAACCCGTTGCATTATTAACAGGGTTGGGAGACGTGGGTTGTTGCGGGGCTTGGTTTACAACCGTACTTTCACCTTTGATGCAACGCACAGAGATCCCATCTTGTTTATAGTTGTAGATGCTATATGCATGTGTGTCATCGTATCTCATGAGACGGTACATTGCCTCTGTGGATGAGACCTCAGTAGAAGACCACCAATAACCGAAGATTCCAAAATTGATGAATGTACCGAAGTAACGGTAACTGCCTGGAACGGCTGTAAACCCACTTTCGTTGGTTGCTCCGGTATTAGGAGCATTCCAATGGCTAATACCAGTCTCTTTCAACTTGCCGCCAGCAACACTTTCTCCACCCAAATAAGTCGTTAACACTGTCCATTCTGCATCAGTAGGGACATGCCAGCCTGTGGGGCAGAGCTTATCTGTGTTGACTGTGTACCAATTATAAAGAGCCCCGTAGGTGCTTTTATTTGTTGCTGCATCGTTATTGTACCAACAATAACCCGGAGCTGATAAATTAGCCCATGCGGAATTATCTGTAACCAACGGAATAGCTGTTCCATCATTGTATTTGGTCGTTTTCAAGTTGGATGCCATCCATACCTGAGTCCCGATAGTAACTGTCGAATAGGTATTTCCATCAACATCCGAAACTGTGCCATTGACAATTGTATTTGTTGTCACAAACGAGACTTGATTACCATATGATGTACCGGCGCTATTAATCGCGTAAGCTCTTGCATAATAAGTTGTATTTGAGCTTAAACCTAAAATTGAACTTGTGAAACTGCCGGTGCCAGTTCCATCCGTAGTTTTTGGATTAGCGGTTGTTGGATTGGAAGAGGTGCTCCAGCAAACCCCACGGGCAGTTACCACTGCACCACCGTCGGTCGTGATATTTCCGCCACTTACTGCCGTTGTTGCAGTGATGTTTGATATGCTTCCGGTAGTTAATACCAGTGATATAGCTGCAGCAGTCAGGGTAAGCTCATTCCCATAAGTTGTTCCAATACTATTGGTAGCATAAGCCCTCACATAATATGTTGCACCGGGCGTTAAGCCCGTAATTAAATTCGTGAAACTGCCTGTCCCTGCGCCATCCGTAGTTTTACTGTTGGCGGTTGTCGGATTGGAAGAAGTACTCCAGCAAACACCACGGGCTGTTACCGGTGAGCCTCCATCGTTCGTAATATTTCCGCCACCTGTTGCCGTTGTTGCAGTGATGTTTGATACGTTTCCGGTAGTTAGTGCTGGTGATATAGCTGCAGCAGTCATGGTAAGCTCATTCCCATAAGCTGTTCCAATACTATTGGTAGCATAAGCCTTTACATAATAGGTTGCACCGGGAGTTAAACCTGCAATTGCACTCGTGAAACTACCTGTTCCTGTCCCATCGGTGGTTTTACTGTTTGTAATTGTTGGATTAGCAGAAGTACTCCAGCAAACACCACGTGCCGTAATTGGTGCGCCTCCATCGCTTGTAATATTTCCACCACATGTTGCCGTTGATGATGTGATTGAAGATACCATAGTAGTGGTTAGAGTCGATAAAGTAGCTGTTGTTATTGTAGTTACCTGATTCCCGTAGGCTGTTCCGATACTATTAGTTGCATAAGCCCGAACATAATAGGTCGTTCCGGGAGTTAAGCCTGTAATAGCGCTTGTAAAACTTCCTGAGCCTGTTCCATCAGTAGTTTTAGCGTCTGCTGTAGTTGGGTTCTGGCTTTTACTCCAGCAAACCCCGCGGGCGGTAACCGAAGATCCACCATCGTTGGTGATATTTCCGCCGCTTGTTGCTGCTGTAGCGGTTACAGCGGATAAGTCAGCGGTTGTTAAAACGGGCGACAAAGCTAAAGTTGTAAATGCTAATTGGCTGCTATAACCCGTCCCAACTGAATTTATGGCGTACGCCCTTATATTATAGGTGGCTCCGGGAGTGAGGCCTGTGAGTGAGCTGGTAAAACTACCAGTAGCACTTCCACTACTTATCTTGTTATCTGCTGTAGTTGGGTTCTGGTTAATGCTCCAACAAACTCCACTGGCAGTTACCGTTGCACCACCATTGTCGGTTACCTGTCCTCCGGATGTGGCTGTGGTTGCTGTTATATTGGTCGCCGCTGAAACTGTAACTGTAGGAGCAGTCTTGATTGCTTCTTTTTTGCAATTCAAATTGAGCGTCAATAGTAGTACTGGAAGGAGTACCTTGTAAATAGTGGTTTTGGCTTTCATGGTCCTTTGGTTAAGTTTTTATTGGTTATAGATTGATCTCTAATTACCCTACTAATCAGACTTCTAATTCATTAAGATTAAACATACTGAATTCAGACTTTTAAATCAACTCGAATAGACCTTATCGTAATCCGAATAGTCTGACGAGCCGCACTCCGGACAAATTGTTCCATCTCCATCACCGCAATCATTGCAATATTTATGTCCACATTCACGGCATGTATGGACAGGGAAATAGTTTGAAAAGTCTGAGTCTAAAGCTTCCCGACTACACCTTGGACAATTACTTAAACTGCTCATAATTTAATTATTAAATTTTCGTAACTATTCAGTCGATCGTAGGCATTGACGCTTTATTCTCCTGAATTAATTATTTTTACCATTCAAGTGATACAGACAATCCATTATCAAGTTGATAACCAGATAATGAATTGTCCATTAATAAATTTTAGCCATCTTTTTTAAGAAGGATTACATACTCAAAACAGCACAAAAAAACGTAGGTTCACTTTCAATTTAAGTGACTGACAGTTCGCTTCAGCATTATTGCTTCACCTATACTGAGTATTGATATGCCAACTCCTAAGGCGCCATACCAATCAAATAAATCTGCCATACTTTACTGATTTTGGAAGCTAATTTATTTAGATGAATCTGTTTGGTCCGAAATGCGAAATCGTTGAAAGCGAACCCAACATCCCAGGAATCGTGCCTGCTACCCCATCCTTCAAGCTCAACCTTACGAGTGTTCAGATCAACATTGGTGGAATCACACTCGTAATCAGTGGGCTCTTGCTCAACACTGGCGTAATCATGCTCGTAATCCAAAGTTTCTCGCCCGACATCACCGAAATCATGCTCTATCTTGAATAGTAAATAGTTCAAATCAACAGAATTGCGCTCTTATCCACAAAAATTTAATGTGTGATTTTCTATGAATTGGTAAATCCATAGAAATTTGGCATAAGTCGGGAGTTGTTTTGCCAGCCTATCGAATTTATCCATCATAAATTCGAAGCGTCAAATAAGTCGTTAACTGTTTTAAAGTAAAAGTTTGGGGTAACCCCTACGCTTCTTTTAAAGGCTTCGTTAAATACCGAGTAGGTATTAAAACCAAGACGGAGGTACAATTCTTTTAAAGGGATGTCATTATTTCTGTCTGATATAATCTTTTTTGCTTCATTTATCCGAAGCATATTAATGAAGGTATTGAAGTTCATACTATAACGTTCATTGATAAATTGTGAAAGGTAACTGCGATTGGTATCACATCTTTCAGCCAATGTCTTCAATAAAAGATTCGGTTCCAGATACACCTTTAAATCCAGCTGTTTGTTTAATGAAATATCAATTTGATTTTTTAATTCTTCATCCAGTGCAGAACCGCTGTTGCTAATTACAATGGGATCATCTTCGTCTGTAATATTTGTCATTTTCACAAGTTGCGCATGGCCTGTATTTTCCAAACTTTGATACACCAAAATCCTATATGCCTTGTTTCTAATTCTATATAAGATAAAAATCACCAATAAAGCAGCAAAAATAAAACTTCCTGCAATGACCGACAAAACAATAAGTTTATCTTTCTGCTCGATAATGATTTGCTGAGTATTAATCTGTTGCTCTTTCTTTTCGGTATCGTATTTGAATCGAAACTCACTCATTTTATTTACGAATTCTCTGTTGTTGATAGAATCATTGACAATTACCCATTTTTTAAGATATTCGTTCGATTTTTTATAGTTGCCCGATTTCCCGTAATAGTCGCTTAATAGTTGATAACTGTCGTATATTACATAATAATCTTTCACATCATTAGCTAATTTGGATATTTCATTCATAATATCCAATAACTGAATCAATTGCTCACTTTTTATCTTTTTATCAACAGCTCTGCTTTTTATCAACAGCTCTGCTTTAGAATTCAAAAATGCAAGTTTAGCATCAGCATCCTTTATGGCATTTATTATAGAAATGGCTTCGTTGATGTATAAATCAGCTTTATCAAGACTATCAACTGATAAGTATGCCACGCCAAGATTGTTCAAAATCGTAGCTTTATCTCTGTTACTAAAATATGGATTCACCAATGCGTTTTTCAGACTTTGTAAAGCAGTTTTATAATCCTTTAATTGCAAATGACTTGCTCCTAAATCTGCTTCAATTAAATACAGTAATAGCTTTTTCGACTCAAATTCGTTGTTTTTAGCTAACAGTAAAGCTTCGTCGTAATATTTAACTGATTCTTTGTATCTTCTTATTTCAAAGTATATACTCCCGATTCTCTCCAGACTATTGACTTTAAAAGGCACTTCTTTTGTTAACTTTAGAGCTTGTCCGTACTTTTCAATGGCGCTGAAAAAATCTAATCTCACATTAAAATAAAAACCTTCACTGGCGTAAATAGCCGCCTGAAATTCATTGTCACTTTTTGTTCTGTTCATTAATTCAGCAAGATATTTTGTTATCAACGAATGAGTGGATTGCTGATTATTAAATACATAAATATAAATTTTTAGGATTTCCAAAAAGTCTGCATAGTTCCTTTTCTCTATTGTCATGTCAACAAATTGTTTGAAAACTGGTAATGACTCAGTCGAGTCATTATGAAATCCATTCAAATACAATAAAGTCTTATGCCGTAGCGCTTTATAAACATCGTCTTTTGTGCCATACTTATTCGCCGTTAATAAACATTTGTTATAATACTCTTCTGCAGCTTTGTAGTCACCTGAAATAAAATAGGCCCTTCCCAAAATATCGTAAGTCAGCGCCGTTGCTTTATTATATTCCAGCGTTTCTGCTAATCGTAAAGCTTCTTTTGCAAAATCTATAGATTTATTAGTGTCAACATAGCCATAGGCAAATGCCAGGTCGTTAAGCACTAGTATTCGCTCATGTCCTTTAGCTATAGTTAACTTTTGTTGCAGACTATCAATCTTGGTGTTTTGAGAAAACAAACTAACAGATACAGTTAAAAGTATTATGCTGATAAATATTTTCGCTGCCATATAAAATTTTGTTATTTTGGTTAAGGTTTATCTGTAAAATTAAAAATTAATATGTTAATATACAATAGGTTGGTTGTCATTTTTTTGGATGCGATAGATAAGAACATTTTATACAGATTGATGCACATCAATTATCAACATCGATGCCGATTTGCCATTAACCCCCAATAATCCAAGGTTTTCAATTTTGCAGTACTATTTCACCTGTAACCTGTAACAGCGTTTAATGCGGCTATCTGCAACAGTTTTGAAAGGGTCGCAGATGCAAGTTTAAGCGATGTAACTTATAAATATGCACCAACCGGGAAAATGGAATCGACCCCTGGACGAGGCAGTCCCTCCGTTGGGCTTCTGGCCTCCGGCAATTGCCTTCTCACGGCGTTCGATGCGCTTCATGTGCGAGCCAGATGGCATCTAATCTTGTGCAATGTGCTTCTGGTAACCGTCAATGGAATTTTCTCCGGAGGAGATCAATATCCATAGTAACGATAAATCATGAAGACCAATTTCCCGGTAGGGAATAAATTGGAGGTGTTTATGTCCTGACGAACAAACCTGGTTTTTGAGGTAGTTTTTCTATGGATATTGATGCCCTCCGGGCAAAAAAGGCATAAAATCAATGTTTGAACAGATTCAAAATATGCACCAGCTGGGAGAATGGAACCGGCCCTTGGGCGAAGCGGTACCTCCGTTGGGCTTCAGGCCACCGTCACTTGCCTTCTGGAGGCGTTCGATGCGCTTCATGTGAGAGACAGATGGCATCTAACCATGTGCAATGTGCTTCCGGTTGCTGTCATTGCACATCCGGAAACGTTCAATGGGCTTCCGATTGTTGTTATTTCATATGCGGAAACGTTCAATGCGCATCCGGTTATCGTCATTTCACATGCAGAAACGTTTAATGCGCTTCCGGTTGACGTCATTTCACATCCGGAAACGTTCAATGGGCTTCCGGTTACTGAAATTTACACGCTAATTTTTTTTGTCTTTCTTGGAGTAGTCCGTTTAGGCAAATTTCTGTTCTCTAGTTTTCTTGCCTGGATAAACTCGCTTATTTCCTTCCTTTCCGTATCGGTCAATGGTGGACTTTGTATGATAAAATCAACACCTTTCGGTTCTTTAATTATGCTCATATTATTTATATTTTGAAATATTTTTCCACTAAGATTTTCGCTGGTTGTGTTTCGATTATCATTCTTTGGTTTTTGAAATGATAAGCCCCCAGCGTTTTTTCATAATGATCAATCAGTTTTGTTTTTGCTGTAAACGCAACATAGCCGTCAAAACCTCTTTGAAAGGAGATTTTACAAGCATAAGCAACCAAATTTCCGGCAACTCCTTCGTAAATTTTGTTTCTTCCAATATTAAAAGATGCACTTTCCAAAAGGTTCATGAAAACATGGTCTTGTTCTATCGTTATACTCAATAAACCTTGTATGATATTCGAATTGTTTACGATTGTCAGTTTGTAAACTTCCTTCTTTATGTCATCAAATTCTGATTTCCAATTAAAATTCCAACCTCTGATTTTTGCAACATATTTTAGGTCAGTTTTACCCAGGCGTATAACTTCCGTTTGGAAACTATCTCCCGAAACTGTATTCAGGATTGAGTTTGTCAACCTATCGATTATAAAATCCTGCTCTATGTTTTTTGAGCTTCCCATTTTTCGAAGGTAGGTAATTTTCAGCTTTTTGCCAATTATTTCTGTTAGATTTTCGCTTCCATTGTTGCTCTATGCTGACGCCCAACTTGTTTTCAATATTACCAAAGATGTTCTATTCCATTGAAAATGATATGGATAGTTGCAACTTTGGTAATCATCCGCTTACCTCAATAAATTGGGATCTTCAATTTCGGTGTACTATTTCTCCGGCAATGTTCAATACGCTTCCGGTAGCTGTCATTTCACATCCGGCTAAGGTCAGAGCGCTTCCGGTTTGCGTCAATCGAATTTTCTCCGGAGGAGATCAATATCCATAGAAACGGTAAATCACGAAGACCAATTTCCCGGTAGGGAATAAATTGGAGGTATTTATGTTCTGACGGACAAACCGGGTTTTAGAGGTTGTTTTTTCTATGGATATTGATGCCCTCCGGGCAAAAAAGGCATAAGATCAATTTTGAATAGCATCAAAATATGCCCCAGCCGGGGAAATGCAACCGACCCTTGGGCGAGGCGGTACCTCAGTTGGGCTTGTGGCCACCGTCAATTGCCTTCTGGCGGCGTTCGGTGGGTTTTCTGTAATTGGCAGATGGCTTCTAGCCATGCGCAATGTGCTTCCGGTTGTTGTCATTTCACATGCGGAAACGTTCAATGCGCTTCCGGTTTCCGTCAATGGATATCGGGTGATTTTTGCAAATTTGTTGGGGGGAACAAAAGGCCATCGCTTGCAATAGGAGCCGCCCGGCCAGGCGGCTGTACAACCTGCCGGGGGATGGAGGTGGTTATTTCAATAATCCATCAACTTGTCTTTTCAATTTAGGAATATCCCTTGAAATGATTCCCCAAACAATTACATCATCAATTTTATCATAACCGTGAATGACCCAGTTCCTTTGATTCCCAAATATCGTGCAAATATTTTTTTATCTCACGCCGCATAGAGCAATTGTTTTGTTTCTTCAACACCTTCAATGAAGTAGGGATTGGAAAGGGAATTTTCAGTTATCAAGTCTACTTTTCTATTAAAGAGTTCTTCGAGCCGATAATGAAGTTCAAAATAATTATCTGTATATGTTTCAATCGGGATTTCTTTGAACGAGATTAAAATATCTATATCACTCTCGTCATTAAATTTAGCAGTACAAGCTGAACCAAATATATACATGGATTTTATGTCAAGTTTTAAACATAAATCAGTCAATTCTTTAATTCTATCTTGTATTATCTTGTTCATCGCCTTTTTTTATCAAAAATAGCAAATTTATAAACAATTCCCATGCGAGACGCTTTTCCACTTGCGTACAACAGGGCGAAGCGGTTCCTCTATTGAGCTTCCGGCCACCGTCAATTGCCTTCTGGGGGCATTCGGTGCGCTTACGGTAATTGACAGACGGCATCTAACCATGTGCAATTGGCTTCTGGTTGTCGTCATTTCACATCCGGAAACGTTCAAAGGGCTTCCGGTTGTTGTTATTTCATATGCGTAAACGTTCAATGCGCATCCGGTTATCGTCATTTCACATCCGGAAACGTTCAATGAGCTTCCGGTCACTGAAATCGGACATCCTGGCATGTTATGAGCGCTTCCGGTTTTCGTCAATGGTTATCGGGGATTGATTTTTGCAAATTTGTTGGGGGGAACAAAAGACCGTCGCTTGAAATAGGAGACGCCCGGCCTGGCGGCTGTACAACATGGCGGGATATGGATTGAGAGACGGCTGGCAAGCTTATTTTATTACTTTGTCCAATTCGCAATTACAAGTCCTTTGATTCTTATGAAGTGGTCTGTATTATTTGTCACCAGCTGTAGCCCGGAAGTCATTGCAATGCCTGCAATCAAAGTATCTGTATGCCCAATTTCAAGTCCTTTTTTTCTTAGCTCTGCTTGAATTGTCGCGGCTGATTTTGCCATATGCATTGTCAGCGGAATTACTTTGTTTAACCTAACAAAATCTTCAAACCTCGACAGCTGTTTTCTTGCGTCCTTGTATAAAAGTCCGTTGAGAATCTCGTAATAGGTAATGATGCTCAAACTTATGAAGCCATATTCCGTCAAGTGTTCGTCAACTTTATCAATAACCTTCGGATTGCCTCTTAAAAATTCCGAAAGAATATCGGTGTCAAGCATAGATGGCTTCATAATTCGATATTCCGGTCAAAAAGTTTTGTCCTTGCTTTTTTTGTTTGATTAAGAAAATCAGAATAGTCATCATTGCTCATATCGCTAAAGGCGCCACCAAAAGAAAGAATTTTCTTCCGTAAATTTTCAGAATGTTTTGTTGAAGGCGTTATCGAATGAATAAACTGGTAAAGTTCTTCCAATCGGTTAACCGGAACATCTTTCATCTCTTTAAGTATAGTGTTTAATGTCAACATTGTCGTCTATATTTTTATCAAAGGTAAACACATTATTTAAAACAGATCATCAAAAGGGTGAGTGATTCACGATCAACCAAACGATTGCTCAATATCTTTTAGACACGCCAAAATATCATATTGCTTGTCATTTTGCATAAATCAATGATTTTGAATGATCTATGTTTCTTCTAATGTATGGATTCTTTATCGCTTTGTTTTCAAGTAAATCTATTGGACGTCGAAAAAGGTCTTGCAGTGCAAATTTTAGGTTAAAATAACTGTCCGCATAATCGAAAGGGTCGTTGGAATCAATATCTACAACCAAATCAATATCGCTTTTCTCATTAAATCTATCTGTCAATACAGAACCAAAAACATACAATGATTTGACCTTATTCTGAAGGCACAAACTATTTATCTCATTTTTGTATTTATCCAGATACATAATCTAAAATTTTACTCAAATTTAATCAATCTCACGAAACTTGCAAAATGGCCACATCGCTTTGGGTGCGACTCCTTTCTAATTTCCTGTCAACGAAGCACGTTTGAGCTGGCGTTATGTTTTTGTTTGTATATTTGCATCGTAGTCCCGGTTGTCACTGACGAAAGTCACACAATCGGGTTTTGTTTTTTATGGTCCTTCCTTTTGTTGTGTAAAGTCGTCCAAGCCTTACTGACCTTCCCTAAAATAGCTTGAGAGGATTGATATTATGAAACTGCTTGTATTTTCTCCGGTGGAGATCAATATCCATAGAAACGCTAAATCTCGAAGACCGATTTCCCGGTAGGGAATAAATTGGAGGTGTTTATGTCCTGACGGACAAACCTCTGGTTTGTGGTTGTTTTTTCTATGGATATTGATGCCCTCCGGGCAAAAAAGGCATAAGATCAATTTTCAGGCAGCTTCTTATTCACTCGCTGGTACTGGAGATTAGATTCGAAGGTTAGCTTCATTTCTTGTTTATTTTGCTTTTGAGCTCTTTAGTCACCTTGTCAAAGTCGGACTCAAAGTTTTCAATCTGAATTATCCTATATTTTTCGAACTCGCTTTCGGCCAATGCTTTTGCTACTTCCTGACTGACTTTCCCCTTATGGTTTAAAATTGCTTCTTCGTTAAATTGCAAGAAAGTGTCCAATTTTACTACCCAATCTTTCATGTACATGAGGACACCCTTTTTTGCTTGATTTTCGGCGTAGTCGAGGTACATCGAGACGATGCGGTTGAGTCCGTCTAATTCCTCTTTTTTCAGATAGTTTTTTGCCACAACAACATCTCTTCGTCTGATTTTTCCTTGTGGGGAGTTTTTCCAGTATGTCGCGGATACGCTCTAATTGTTCATCAAAATAATCTTTTCCAAAAATGCCATGCGGGTTTTTCAGCCGCTCATCGTCCATCGCAAAACCTTTAATCAGATATTCTTTTAGCACCTGACTTGCCCATATCCTGAATTGAGTGGCTGCTTGCTACTCACTCTGTAACCAACCGATAATATGGCATCAAGATTATAAAATTGTGTTTTATATGTTTTCCCGTCGGCAGCAGTATGTGCAAAAATTGCACATACTGAATCTTTCGTCAGTTCGTTTTCCTCAAATATATTTTTCAGGTGCTTGGTTATAACAGTTCTGTCCACCCCAAACAGATCGGCAATTTTTTGCTGGGTAAGCCAAACGGTTTCATCCTGCACATAAATTTCGATGTGCACTTTGCCGTTAGGCGTATTGTACATAATCCAGTCTGTTGCACCTTCACGCTTTTCGATATCACCCTCTTTCATCGTGCTTGTATTAGATGGTTTTAGATTCAATACCGGCATCTTTCATAAGTAAATATCATTTGTAAATAATTGAATTTCAGAACGTAAGTATGGAATTCGCAGGTGGAATTACATCGCCTTTCGTGGACTTAGCCCATGCTAGTTTCATTTGCAAAGCGGTGTTGGTTCTCAACTGGTTCCTCCAGCGATCGAAAGCCATTATTGAATAGTTAATGTGATTTTTCGTCCAAGTCCGAGTTCCAGAAGTTTGTAAAGCGTTGAAAGTTGAATATCACTATGTCCATTTTCAATTCTTGAAATGAAACTTTTTTTTGTCCCGGTTTTTTGAGCCAATTGTTCTTGAGTCATTGAGCAAAGGCGCCTTTCTTCCTTAATTACTTCACCAATTGCAAATGCCTCTGCCTTTATCTCAAACTCTGTTCTCTTTATTGTCCCGATTTTACCATAGCGGGTATCGAGATGTTCATCGAAGGTCGTGATGTTTTTGTTAGGCTTATTTTCTGTTTTCATCTTTTCTCGCTGTCTTAGAGGTTATTAGAGCTTGATTGAAAACTCCAGATGTCCACCCAGGCCAAGTTCAACTATTTTTTGTAGCGTCGAAATACGAACTTCTTTGATGTTGTTCTCAATTTTCGAAATATAACCTTTGTTCGTTCCACATTTGTCGGCAAGTTCTTCTTGAGTCAGGCCTTTTTCAAGTCTGGCTTGTTGCAGAAGAAAGCCAAGCTTGAATGCTTCGTATCCTTTCTCTAACTTGTCTCGTTCAATAGTCCCTTTCTTCCCGTATTGTTCGTCAACAAATTGGTCGAGAGATTTTAAATTGCTGTTCTGTTTGCTCATTATTTTTGTCCTTTACTTTCTGCTTTTGCTGGTTGTAAAAGCCAGTAAAATAGTCTTTATACAAAAACACTGATCTTATCTTCTCAATGCTCATGGGATGCAAAGATAGTTAAAGTTGTCCGAATGTACAACTTCGTTGTTTGTCATAAATCCTAATATCCTATTCTTTTTCTGTTTGCCTGGGTTCGTTGTTGCTTCCGGTAATATGATTTGATTCTCAACCTTTGTCATATCATTGGCCTGTAATTGTGGAGGTTATTAAATAGGGTATCGCAAAATGAGATACCCAATTTAATTGCCATTAAGAAAAACTTGAAGAATATTCCATCTATATAAGATACAGAATATTATACACATAACCAAATTGAAGATATTATTTGTGCAAATCCGCGTCAACGGGGGTGGTTATGGGATTATCACATTTCCAAATTTCTCTGCTGTTCCGTCCGCCCTTCGACTTCGCTCAGGGACCGAAATTCTGCCTTTCCTTGCTTTTCGCGTGCTACCGCGGACGGTGCTCCGGCTCAATTCCCTTACCCAGGGTTCCGCTTCGCTCTACCCTGGGCTACCAATATGCCGCCGCGATGCGGCTGGATTCATTCGAGGGCGACATAGTGGTTGAAAACCAAAGTGATACCGTTTCCTATTCCATTGCCGTCTGCTTTAGCTGACGGGCAAAAGGATCATGTTTTAAAAGGGCTTTAGCCAAACCTGCTAATATTTGGCTAAAGCCCTTTCTTATTCGGACTCAGTTCCCGTCAGCTAAAGCAGACGGCAATGAAAAGAAAACTTTGGTAAGCACATGAACAAGCTCGCTTAGAGACCACCCCGCTCCGGGACCGTTCAATCACCACATCCTCACATCACCACATCATCACATCCTCACATCAGCTAATCATCACATTATTTGTGCATATTCCCTCTCGAGTAGGAGAAGTAAACACCCACCATACACAGCCCTGCGAATATCATGTAGACAAACTGCGCGGTACCGACAAACATTTCGTTCGGGACCTGAGCTATTTGGGCACCGTGGAACCGGGCGGAGAAGATCAGCATCACCAGGGTCATGCTGATCATCTGGCCAACAATGCGCATGGTGGAGGCGGTACCCGATGCGGTGCCGAGCTGTCGTTTCTCTACCGAACTCATGATGGTATTCATGTTGGGCGACGAGAAAAGGGCGAATCCGAACCCCATGAAAAGCAAAACTGCCACGATAAGCGGTTGCGGCGTATTCTGATTGACAAAGGCGAGAAAAAGCAAACCAACCGCGTTCAGGAACATTCCTGTGGTTGCCAGGATGCGGGGTTCGATCCTGTCCGAAAGTTTACCGGCATAGGGCGAGAGGATGGCCATCACCAGCGGCTGCGAAATCAGGATAGCGCCCGCTGACTGCGGTGACAACCCTTTGACTTTCTGCAGGAAAAGGCTCATAAGGAAGATGATGGAGGCGGTGGTGGAGTAGTTGATCAGCGCCGCCAAATTGGAGAAGGCGAACAACCTGTTTCTGGTAAAAAGAGCCGTGTCAAACAGTGGATGGGCCGATCTGCTGCACTGGACAACAAAAAGCACCAGCAGCAGGATCCCGAGCGCCAACAGGGCAAAACCGGTAGCCGCATGCAAATGGGAGGAGTAGTAAACAATCAGAAAAAGGGCTGAGCCATACAACAGGGCGCCGGTATAATCAAACTTTCCCGTGGATTTTGAGGAAGGATATTTTTCAATTTCAGGAAGGTGAGAAGGATCCCTAAAATGCCCAAAACGGAGGAGAAAAGGAAGATCGCCCTCCAGCCCAGATGCTGGGTGAGAATCCCTCCAACAAAGGGCCCCATGGCCAGGCCCAGATAGACTGCCGCGACACTGAACCCAAGCATTTTGCCCCTCTCGGATGGAGGGAAAGCGGAAATCAGTAGCGGGGCCCCGGTTGTCATGGTCATTGCCGCACCCAGTCCCTGCAAAACACGCATGCCTATCAGGAAGATCCCGGTAGGCGACAGGGCGCATAAAAATGTTGACAGGGCAAAAATCACCATCCCCAGCTTGAAGAGTTTCACCTCTCCTTTCAGATCCGCCAATCGACCGATGGGCAGCAGAAAGATGGCGGAGGAGAGCAGGTAAGAGGTGACGATCCAGGTGAGCGATACTGCATTCAGCGCAAACTCTTTTTCGATGGCCGGCAGCGCGATATTGACAGACGAGATAAGAAACGGCCCCAGGAATGAGGTGAGCGTGGCAACAGTGAGTACTGCTTTTTGGGTGTTGGTATGAGTCGTTGCAGTCATGATCAAAAATAAAAAATTATTACACAGAGTTACACAGAGGAAAAACACAGAGAACCACAGAGGTTAAGAAAATTCGTTTTATACTCTGTGAAACTCTGTGCTCCTCCGTGTAACTCTGTGTAATAATTTTAAAAATTACGATTTGAACTTTGCGCGCCTTTGCGGTCTTTCTTAGCGGTCTTTGCGTGAACCTTTTTTATCCCAATCTTAAATTAAAATATATTCTCACGAAAAAGGAGGCTCTTTGTCAGGATATTAAATTGGAAAGGATTAACTTTGCAACCTGATTTTTGCAAATAGTTATGATGCTATGAATGAGAAAGATATAAAATTGCTCTCTGAATTTCCACCCATATCCACCGCCACATGGGAGGAACAAATCAACATCGACCTGAAGGGAAAAGAGTACGAAAAGAGTCTGATCTGGAAAACCAACGAGGGCTTCAGCGTGCGTCCATACTACCGGGCCGAAAATATTGAGGGATTGGATTTTCCGGAGAGTTTTCCCGGCGAATACCCTTTCGTGCGCGGGAAAAGCGCCTCGGGAAACCGGTGGCTCATCCGGCAGGATATTCATGTAACCGATGCAGCATCAGCAAATAAAAAAGCCCTCGAAATTCTTAACAAAGGGATCACCTCCCTGGGTTTTATCTTCGAAGGATGCGGTAGGGTAACCGTGGATGAGCTGAAAACATTGCTCAACGGGATCCAACTGGAAGCAGTCGAGGTCAATTTCATCACCTCCTGCAAAACCAAAGAATTTTTTGAAAAACTACTAGCGCTGCTCATCGAACTAAAAGCCGATCCTGCAACGCTCCACATGTCGGTAAACCACGATCCGATCGGAAGATTTACCTTGCGCGGAAAATTCTGCAAGAGTGAAGCTGAGGTTTTCGAGAAGGTAAAGACCATGGTGGAGTGGGGCGAAAAATTTCCGCACCTGCATCTGATCGCGGTAAATGGTGTAAACTTCAACAACGCCGGCGCCTCCATCGTGCAGGAGCTTGCATTTTCGCTGGCCATAGGCGCCGAATACATGACCAGGCTCACTGAGCTGGGTGTCGATGCGGCCCTGGCGGCGAAGAAGATCAGGTTCAATTTCGGAATCGGTGGTAACTATTTCATGGAGCTGGCCAAGCTGAGGGCCGCCCGAATGTTGTGGGCCAACATTGTCAAAGCGTACAACCCAATTTGCACTTGTAATGAATCGACCGGGAAAGGGGAGTTTTGTCCCTGTGCGGCCAAAATGTATGCCCATTGCGAAACATCGACATGGAACATGACCGTTTACGATCCCTATGTCAACCTGCTTCGGACACAGACGGAAGCCATGTCTGCGGTGCTTGGAGGAGCGGATTCGATTACGGTTTTGCCTTTCGATGCGGTGTATGAAGAGCCTACCGCCTTTGCCGAGCGCATTGCCCGGAACCAGCAGTCGTTGCTGAAAGAGGAGGTGCACCTGGATAAGATCGCCGACCCTGCCGCGGGATCCTATTATATTGAAATGCTGACCGCTTCGATTGCGGAGCAGTCGTGGAAACTCTTCCTCGAAGTGCAGGACAAGGGTGGATTTGTAGCCGCTTTCAGGAGTGGTTTCGTCCAGTCGTTGGTCAATGAGATGGCCGATAAACGCCGGAAAGCGATCAGTTCAAGGCGAGAAAACATACTAGGGGTAAACCAGTTTCCAAATATCAACGAACAACTCGAACCGGGACTTCCAGCTTCACTCTTCGAAGCCGAAGACCAGACCGCTGAGGATGCGGAGGTGGAGACACTGAAACTTTTCAGGGGGGCTCAGCAGATTGAGGCCATCCGTTATGCCACCGACCTGTTCGCGGCCAAAAACGGACGGCCAAAAGCCTGTATGCTGCCGATCGGTAACCTGGCGATGCGGAAAGCAAGGGCACAGTTTGCCTGCAATTTTTTCGCGGCAGCCGGATACGAAGTGGTCGACCACAACGGATTTGATACCATCGATGAGGGATTTCAATCCGTTTTGGATGCGAAAGCGAGCCTGGTGGTCCTTTGCAGTTCGGATGAAGAGTATGCCGCTTTAGCGCCTGAGCTTTTTGCCAAGTTGCGCAACCGAACCATCATGGTGGTTGCCGGAGCCCCTGCCTGCATGGATGAACTAAAAGCAATTGGTATTCAGAATTTTATCAACGTCAAAACCAATCTGTTGGAAGCGCTGACTGCATACAATAAAATGTTGGGAATTAAATAATATTTCAAATGAATACTTCGTGTTCCTTTGTGTAATCCTTTGTGACCTTCGTGGTAAAAAACAAGACGTAAAATTTAACCACAAAGAACTCAAAGGAATGCACGAAGGTTTCTCAAAGGTTTCACAAAGTGGGAAACGAGTAAAATATAGATC
>JALOCD010000156.1 GCA_023228025.1 Prolixibacteraceae bacterium
CAAATTTCTCGTAAATCTGCGCCTCAAACTCCTTCATGGTCTTGTTGTCTTTCTCAATCAGGTCCCATTTGTTGACCACAACGACAACCCCCTTTTTGTTTCGGTGAATGAGGTGGAAAATCGAAACATCCTGTGCCTCAACACCGCGGGTAGCATCCAGCATCATCACGCAGACATCGGCATTTTCGATGGTCCTTACCGAACGCATCACAGAGTAGAATTCAACATCCTCCTTCTCTTTGGCCTTTTTACGCAAGCCGGCGGTATCGATCAGGATAAAATCGTAGCCAAATTTGGTGTAGCGTTGTGCGACTGAGTCGCGTGTGGTGCCAGCAACTTCGGTTACGATGTGTCGCTCCTCCCCGATCAGGGTATTGATGGTAGAGGACTTTCCTACGTTAGGCCTTCCAACGATGGCGATAACCGGAATGTGAGACTCTTCAACCTCCTCAACGGGTTCGGGAAAGTGTTTCACCACCTCGTCGAGCAGGTCACCGGTTCCCAATCCATTGATGGAGGAGACACAGTAAATTTCCTCAACGCCCATGTTAAAAAATTCGTTGGCATCGAGTGCGCGTTTGTGGTTGTCAACTTTGTTAACAACCGTCATGTAGGGTTTCTTGCTTTTGCGGAGCAGGTTGTTCACCTCCATATCGAGGTCGGTGACCCCCATTTCGACATCCACCAGAAAAAGGATCAGGTCGGCCTCTCCGATGGCCAGGTTAACCTGTCTGCGGATCTCTCCTTCGAAAACATCTTCGGATCCGGATACATATCCTCCGGTATCGATAACTGAAAACTCTTTGCCGTTCCAGATGGATTTACCGTAATTACGGTCACGGGTTACCCCTGGCTCATCGTCAACGATGGCCATTCTGGACTCGGTAAGCCTGTTAAAAAAGGTGGATTTGCCTACGTTTGGGCGTCCAACGATTGCAATGATGTTGCTCATGAAATGAAATAGTGCCTTATTGTTGTTCGTATCCAAAATTACGGAGTTGGATCTCCTTGTCGCGCCACTCTTTGGTCACCTTAACGAACAGTTCCAGAAAAACTTTCTTGCTGAAAAATTCTTCCATATCTATCCGGGCAGCCGTTCCGACCCTTTTCAGGGCCTCTCCCCTGTGACCAATGATGATTCCCTTCTGGGTTTCGCGCGACACATGGATGACCGCTGCAATTCTGAGTAGTTTCGCTTCATCCTTGAAGGATTCTACTTCGATCTCAACCGAGTACGGAACCTCCTTATCGTAGAAAAGAAGAATCTTTTCGCGGATAATCTCCTGGGCAAAGAAACGCTCATTGCGATCGGTCAATTCATCTTTCGGAAAATAGGGCAATCCCTCGGGAAGGTTGGCCAGGATACGTGCAAATACATACTCTAGGTTAAACTTCTCCTTGGCCGAGATTGGAATTATCTCCGAATTAGGTACCAGCACTTTCCACTGTTCCACGAGCTTAATCAATGCGGGTTGGTCGGTCAGATCGATCTTGTTGATCAAAATCAGGACCGGTACTTCCGCCGTCTTCAATTTATCTAGGTATTCTATGTTTTTGTCGATGCTTTCCACCATGTCAGTGACGTAAAGCAAAACATCCGCATCGCTCAAAGCAGTATCGACCGTTTTAAGCATGCTCTCCTGAAGCTTGTAGACAGGTTTTAAAATTCCGGGCGTATCAGAGTAAACGATCTGGAAATCTTCCCCGTTGACAATACCCTTGATGCGGTGCCGGGTGGTCTGCATTTTCGACGTGATAATCGAAAGCTTCTCCCCCACCATGGCGTTCATCAAAGTCGACTTGCCAACGTTTGGATTACCGATAATATTTACAAATCCTGACTTATGTCCCATTATTCCTGCTGATTGTCTGAAACGAACATGTTGCCTCGCAAAATCCAATCGAATGAATTAAATATTCAACAACATGGAGTTCCATACTACCATTGAAAAACAAATTGATATAGTATGAAAATCTGCGCAAAGGTAACATTTTTTAGCGAACTCCACGCCTGCTCCTGACATCCAGGCTCTCCACATACAAATCCTCCACTTTCTTCCTGGCCCATGGGGTTTTGCGCAGAAAGGTCAGACTGGATTTGATGGAGGGATCGTTGGCAAAACAGTTGATCCGGATCAGGTAAGCCAGCTGCGGCCAGCCGTAAAAATCGACCAGCTCAGTCAAAATCATCTCCAGGGTTTTACCGTGGAGTGGGTTGTTGGGTTGTATCGCGTCCATAAATTATTAGGTTTTTTCTCTTCCTGCAGAAACAAACATCGTGATCGAAGTATAAAATACGACAATGCATACCAGCCATTTGATCAACTCCACCGGTAGTTCTTTGACAACATAAGCCGCAAAAAAAACGCCCAGCACACCGGAAAACGTCAATGCCAGCGCAACTTTAGGGTCATAAACATGCTCTTTGATAAACCGGGATGAACCGGCTACCATAAGCATTGCCGTTGCGGTCATCATGATTGGAAATGCTGTTTTCGGATCCATTCCAAAGGTAAATACCATTGCCATGCAGGGGGCATAAAATCCTATGCCGATGGTTTGAAGCGCACCGAAAATAAATGACATCACGATCACTGCCCCAAGTTTCCAACCGGACAGTCCGAGGGCATTCCCACCCAGAGGCAGGAGATCAAGCAGACCGGAGAGGATGAAAAGGGAGACTATCATCAGGCCGATCCCCATCCCAAGCCGGATTTTCCTGCGCGACATTTTCACGACAATGCCGGCTCCCAGGACAGCCCCAACCGGCGCAGCGACCGACAAGGAAACCAAGGTAACCGGATCTACCGGAACGACCTTCATGAAGATAAATGCCTGTGTGACAGTGGCGAATGTATTCCCAACATTCATTGTCCCGGGAATCAAACGATCGTCGATCAGTTTGAAAATTTTGAATATAGCGGTCTGCTGGGCAAAGCTCCCAATCCCAAGCGTATCTAAAAAATTGGTAATGAAACCCGTACCCAGGAGTCCTGACCAAGGTTTACCGGAAAATGACTTACGGTTTGTCAGCACATCCTTCAGATAATAGGTACCGAACAAACCGGTCATCATGCCGAGTATGACTTTCAGGAAAATTACCATCCCACATTGTTGATTTTATAACTCTATCTTACCAGGAAGGTTGATCCCCTGAATTTTAACCACAGGTTGATCGCCCGCCAGGTCCTTCAAATGGTATTTAATGACTACGGTTTTGGTTTCACCCGGCAGGAGAGAGATGTAATTGTCGCTCAGGAACTGGGGCAAAACAGGAGCACCTGCAGCCTTTTTCTCCAAAACAATTTCGGTAAAGAAAGAGATCGCTTTCGTCGGATTCTTCAGCGTCAGTGTGATCGTCCCCTCCTCACCATCGGTGGTGGAAACCTTGCTCACCTCCGGTTTCACTGGCAGCATCGTGTTGATCTTTGTAAAATCAGCATAGGCTTTCTGCGGCGTATAAAACCAGAGATATTTGTCCCAGGCCATCTGATCGGTTTGGGTTGCCAACCAGTAGAAATTGTCTGCAACAACCTCCCCGGTAGGTTTTTTCAGTTTCAGGTCCAGGAAATAGACTTCATGGTCGCCAACGATCGCCGGAAGTTCACTGACCAATTCAGTTTTATTCTCTGGGGTTGACACTTTCACAGATTTTTCGAAAAGCTTTTCCGAGTGGATATTGTAAAGCGAGATAACAGCATCAAAATTCGCCATTGCGCCCACGCCATCGTTGCTGACATAGATCTTTTTGTCGAAGTAGTTGTATATCAGATTCAATGGGGCACAGGCTTTTTTGGTTCCATACAGAGCCCCCGTCGGCATCAGGGAGTAGTCGTACAACTGCCAGTAAAACTCGGGCCATGGAGAATTGAGCATCCACTGGACCACCCCGGTCGAGACGGGTTTGTTCACCACAAATGCCTCGAACATCGGCCGGATGGCCTCATAATTCATCAGTTGCGATTTCAATGCCAGCTCCTCCAGGTTCTTTGGTTCGCCGTATCTTTTGTTCATCGCGGTGAGATATACCTTCATCGAACCAAAATCCTTTCTTCCTGAGTGCCAGTCCCAATGGTCGTTCAGCGGGGGCCACAGCTTCTCCTTCGGCATCATTTGTTTGATGCACCAAAGTGGTGGGATCTGCGGACCAGGACCCGTCTCTGAATTGAACCCAAAAGCGCCGCCTGTTTTTTTGTCTTCGTACCAGTAGACCGGTGGAACATATTCATAAGGACCATTCATCTTCATCCCCGAAGGACCGGAAATTTTGCTGGTGAATTTCCCTGAAGAGATTAGCAGTGGCCTGGTGGCATCGATCTTTTTCAATACCTCAATGTATTTTGCTTCCAGTTCCGTTTTCGGGTAGGCATCACTGCCGGTCGCCCAGGTGAGGATGGAGGGGTGGTTGCGCAGCCAGGTCACCTGATCTTTCAGGTACAGCGCCAGCAAATCCTCCTCTTTGGGACTCAGTTTAACCCCATTCTGCTCAACTCCTTCGGCGATCGTCTGACTGGCATCACCCTCAACTACCTTCATTTCCAGTCCAAGGTAATCAGGCCACTCCCACTGACAGCTCCAGCCAACCAGCATCAGGATGCCGTTTTCATCGCAGAGATCAAAGATGTGGTGGTTGTTCCCCCAGATACCTTCGAAACGGACAGAATTCATGTTCATCTCTTTAACCATCCGGATCTGAGCGGCATCTTTTTCGGGCATGTAACGGAGGAAGAGATCGTCGACCCAACCGCCGCTTTTGATCAGCACTTCGCGGCCATTTACCTTGTAACCACGCACAGTATCTTTGGTGAGATAGGTTTCAATTTTGCGGATACCGAATCTTTTCGATTGCCGGTCGGCCACCTGAAACCCATCCTTCAGCTCCATTTTGAGGTCGTACATTTCGGGTTTCCCCAATCCGTTGGGCCACCAAAGACGGGGATTGGCAACTTTCAGGTCAAATTTTACCGGTTTTGTTTCTCCGGGATTAAGCGGGAAGGTTGAACTAAAAGTTATATTCTCAATATTTCCATTTATTTCAACTTGTTTCTGCTCACCTGAGTAATTCGTAACATCGGCGGTTACAGCGAGGGTGGCATTTTTTAATGTTTTCAGATCCACATCCGGGGCAACGAAAATCCTTTCCATCGAGACCAATCCGGTTCTTTTGACATGCACTTCGCGGAAAATCCCCATATAATTATCGGGAGGCGTGGGCGCCCAGTCGACAAATCCCATGTAGAAATCGCGTGGTTTGGGCGGCATTATTTCAATAGCCAGGAGGTTGCCTTTGGCCTTAGCTTGTTTGGAAATATTGATGTCAAACTGGCGAAAAGCGCCATAAACGGAGTCTTTCGAAGCGATCTGTATGCCATTCAGCCAGATATTGGTGCGATAATTGATTCCGTCCAGCAAGAGCCGGGCCACCTCGTGGTTTTCACTGAATCCATCCAGGTCGAAAGTGGTACAAAACCACCATGGATCCAGAAAGTCTGTTTTGGGAATACTTTCCAGATTTTTCCCAAAGAAGGGATCTTTGATAACACCGGCATCTACCAGGGCACCCATCACAGTAGCGGGTACTTTGGTTTTAATCCATTGCGACTGGTCAAAATCGTTGGAATTAGTCAAAGCAACTCCGTCCAGCGTTGTTTTTTTGGATGAGATGATTGACCAGTTGTCAGAAAGCAGCTGCTCTCCGACCAATTCGGGTTTGTGGCACGATAGCAGAAAAAGGAGTGAGAGCGAGGTAAAACATTGGAATAGAAGCTTCATGGTAGTGTATAGCGTTGAGTTGAATTAGGCGCAAAGGTAAGGATTCTCAAAAATCTATTGTATCCTATGTGCCTATGTGGTGAAAAAAATTGAATCGATATTCCATCTTACTAATATACAAAAAAATGCAGAAAAAAACTAATTTTGGAGTTCTAATAACTACTACTGCAATGTGTACGGGTATCCAAACAGAATCCGTACCAAATGTTTTCTAAAGGATTAACTATTATGGAATCAAACTCCGGTCATTATTACATTGGTCTTGATATCGGCGGAACCAAATGCGCCGTTGTGATTGGCAACGATCAATTTGAAATTCTGCGAAAAATAATCTTTGAAACCCGCACAAATCAACGGGGATATATCGAAATTCTCGATGAATTCAAATCGCATATTGACGCTTTACTACTCGAATTCCCAAGGGAAAAACTCAAAAGAATTGGCATCAGCTGCGGTGGTCCGCTCGACTCTGTCAAAGGTGAAATATACTCCCCGCCAAACCTTCCCGGTTGGGACAATGTGCCGATCGTCAAAATATTTGAAGAGGCCTACGGCGTCCCTGCCGCTATCCAGAATGACGCCAATGCCTGTGCGCTGGCCGAATGGCTGATGGGGGCCGGCAAGGGAACACGCAACATGATCTTCCTGACTTTTGGTACCGGGATGGGTTCAGGGTTGATCCTCAACGGCAATTTATATGCCGGCACCAACGACCTGGGCGGCGAGGTTGGACACATGCGGCTGGCAGATTCCGGACCGGTTGGATTTGGGAAAGCAGGCTCGTTCGAAGGCTTTTGCTCCGGCGGCGGCATCGCCCAACTGGCCAAAACAGTCGTGCTCGAAAGGCTGGTCAACAACATCCCGGTAGGATTCTGTCCAACAGCTGTTCTGGCAGAAAAACTGGATGCGAAAGCGGTGGCCATCGCCGCACAGCAAGGAGATGAAGCAGCCCTCGAAATCATCCGGATCTCGGGCGAGTACCTGGGTCGCGGCCTGGCAATTTTGGTGGATGTCCTTAATCCGCAGTGCATCGTAATTGGCAGTATCTTTGCCCGAAACGAAGAACTATTCCGTCCGCATATCGACAGAATCCTTGAACAGGAGGCCATTCCGCTATCGATGAAAGTATGCAAGATTGTTCCTGCCGCCCTCGGGGATACCATTGGAGATTATGCCGCATTGTGCGTGGCGATTTATGAGAATAAATTCTAAAACTTACCAGGAAGATCAATGCTAAAGCAATTACAAATTACGAATCAATGTCGTTTAGTTAAGAAAACCTTCTAAAGGTATTGATTTTATTGATATTTTGATCAAAATTGTTCTTTGAAATGTTT
>JALOCD010000023.1 GCA_023228025.1 Prolixibacteraceae bacterium
CCAAAGGCCGGTTGAAGAGGAAATTCATCAGGGAGATGCACGAAAAGCGTCCGGATATGGCCATCATCGTCTACAAATTGTTAAAAGGGCTGGAATTCAAATGCCCCAAGGATCTGATCATCAAGTGCAGCAAAGGATTGAGCAGGAAGGTTTTTACGCTCAACTGGTGGACAAATCCAGTTGATAAAACTTTTAGGCAACTCTATTTTGGCGGCAAATTTATCCTGCCCGATTACCATTTCCCGGTCGAATTAGCTCCCTCCTACCAACCCTATCCGCGCTATAAACCCATCATTTTTTTCGGTCACTACTGTCTGCCTGATGGCGCTGCAATTTTACAGCCAAATATTTGCTGTTTAGATAGTTGTGTGGATACAACAGGCAAGCTATCTGCCTATCGGTGGAGTGGTGAAACAACGCTCAAACCTGAAAATTTGGTTGTTGTTGGTAACCTGTAAGATACTATTCCCATTCGATCGTGGCGGGTGGTTTTGAACTAATGTCATATACTACACGGTTAATGCCCCTGACCTTGTTGATAATATCGTTCGACACTTTTGCCAAAAATTCGTAGGGAAGGTGCACCCAGTCAGCTGTCATACCATCCGTGGATGCTACAGCGCGCAAGGCAACCACATTTTCATAGGTCCTTTCATCGCCCATCACCCCGACCGATTGTACTGGAAGCAACATGACGCCAGCCTGCCACACTTTGTCGTAAAGTCCCCATTCCCTTAAACCCTGCGTGAATATCGCATCAGCCTCCTGCAGTATCCTTACCTTTTCGGGGGTCACATCGGAAAGAATCCTGATCCCAAGACCAGGGCCGGGGAAGGGATGCCTGCCCAGCAATTCATCTTTTATCCCGAGGGCACGGCCAACCCGCCTAACCTCATCTTTGAAAAGTAGGTTGAGAGGCTCGACCACTTTCAGATGCATCTTCTCAGGCAACCCGCCCACGTTGTGATGGGATTTGATGGTTGCCGACGGACCATTCACGGAGACCGATTCAATCACATCAGGATAGATTGTCCCCTGGGCCAGCCACTTGACATCCTGTATCTTGTGGGCTTCAACATCGAAAACTTCGATGAAATTTCTACCAATCGTTTTCCTTTTCTTTTCGGGATCTTTAATCCCTTTCAAATCGTTCCAGAACTTTTCGCGGGCATCGATACCGATTACATTAAGCCCCATTCCCTTGTAGGATTCCAAAACTTCGGAAAATTCGTTTTTGCGCAGAAGTCCGTTGTCGACAAAGATGCAGGTAAGGTTACTGCCAATGGCTTTGTGAAGTAGTACACCGGCAACACTCGAATCGACACCACCCGATAATCCCAAAACAACCCTACCGTCTCCAAGTTTTTGCCTCAATTGGGACACTGTGGCTTCAATGAAAGAATCTGGCGTCCAGTTTTGGCTGCATCCACAGATATCGACAAGGAAATTTTTCAGTAATTGTGTCCCCTCCGTGGTATGGTAAACTTCGGGGTGAAACTGAATAGCGTAGGTCGGCTCCGCCTCAATCTTGAAAGCAGCATACTCAACATCCTCGGTAGAGGCTAAGACGGTGTAGTTTTCAGGCATGCGCACGATGGTGTCCCCGTGGGACATCCATACCTGTGAATTTTCACTGATCTGTTTGAATAGGAGACTATTATGCTCTTTTACTTTCAAATGTGCCCGGCCATATTCCCTTGAATCTGAAGCGGCTACCTCACCGCCAAAGAAGTGGGCGAGGTATTGCGCGCCATAGCAAACGCCAAGCAAAGGCATTTTTCCCCTGATTTCGGAGAGATCTATTCTGGGTCCCTTTTCGTCTCTGACGGAGTAAGGGCTTCCTGATAGGATCACCCCTTTTACAGAATCATCGATGGGAGGGAAGTGGTTAAACGGATGTATTTCGCAGAATACATTCAACTCGCGAACCCTTCGACCAATCAACTGGGTATACTGGGAACCGAAATCAAGAATAAGGATTTTTTCCATGAGTGGAAGTGAACTAAAGTGACTAAAGTGACTAAAGTACTTGCAGTAATTAAAGTTCCCGGAGTTCAAACTCTAGTCACTTTAGTCACTCTAGTCACTTTAGTCACTTCTTATTAAAGTTTTCTAACCCAGATATTACGGTAGCTTACCGGGTTTCCATGATCCTGCAATTCAAGCGCTCCGGCGCCATGGGCCACATATTTTGGAATGCCGATGTATTCGGTATGCCCAAAAAGGGAAATGTTGTTTTGGACCAATACGCCATTTTGAAGAACGGTAACGCGGGCGGGAGAGAAAACGGTGCCGTCTTCCTTGAAGCGGGGAGCAGTATAAATTACATCGTAAACCTGCCATTCTCCCGGTTTTTTGCAAACATTGACCAGCGGTGCATACTGTTTGTAAATGGATCCAGCCTGACCGTTACGGTATGTTCTGTTTTGGTAGTTGTCGAGAACCTGCAGCTCATACCTTCCCTGAAGAAAGATGCCGGAATTTCCGCGTCCCTGACTTTCCCCTTTCACCTCTGCAGGTGTACGCCATTCTATGTGGAGTTGAAAATCCATCATCTCCATTTTGCTCTTGATGCCACCTGTGCCTTTGGCAACTGTCACACAGTTGTCAGCAACTGTCCAGCCGGATGGTTCACCTTTCGCATTGGTCCAGTTGGCATTGAAACTTTCGGGTGTGCCATCGAATAGTACGATAGCATCGGAAGGCGCATCCAACGGAGTCTGCCCCGGAGTTACCACAGTCACTTCAGGATCCCAGAATTCTGTCATTTCCGGTTTCATTTTGGCAAGATCTTCTTTGGAAGGCTCAGATTTCTGGGCTGCCGGTTTTGCCGGTTCAACTTTTTGGGCGATAGAGGCAAAGGATAAAAATATTGCGGCTACCATTAATAGCGTTCTCATAGGTTTATTAATTAAATTGCTAAATCATTCATTACCAGATCAATTTTATGGGTTGTGGCCAGTTCAACCGCATCAAATCCACTCCTGGAATTGAGTTGGGCTTTTACTTCAATGTAAAATTTAATTTTGGGTTCGGTGCCGGATGGTCTAACCGATACTTTCGTACCATCTACGGTAAAGAATTGCAAGACATTGGCGGTGCCTTTCTGGGCAATCGGTTTTTCTTCTCCGGTGATTTGGTTTTTATTGATCAGCGAATCATAGTCTTTAACCCATTCAAGGGGAGAACCAGCCAGCATTTTCGGTGGATTTTTTCTGAAGTTGACCATCAGTTGTTCAATCTCTTCCGCTCCGGCTTTCCCTTTGCGAACGATGTATTTCATCTTTTCTTTGGAGTATCCGTATTTCAGGTAAATATCCTGAAGCATTTCAAAAAGTGTCAGTTTATGCTCTTTGGCCCATGCTGCAATCTCGGCCATGAGGGCACAAGAGGTTACTGCATCCTTGTCACGCACAAAATCAGCGGGTAGGAATCCAAAACTCTCTTCTCCGCCTCCGATGTATGTCTTTTTCCCTTCGTTATCACGGATGACATCTGCAATGTATTTAAACCCGGTGTAACAGTCGTAATATTCCACATTGTTTTTGGTGGCAATTTCAGCAACCAGTTCGGAGGTGACAATCGTTTTCACCACATACTCTTTACCGGTAAGTAAACCAAGCTCTTTACGTTTGGTGATAATATAGTAAAGGAAGATCAGGACGGTCTGGTTGCCATTAACAAGGATGAATTCTCCCTTATCGTTCTTGACGGCAATGCCCAATCTGTCGGCATCCGGATCGGTTGCCATCACCAGGTCTGCGTCGACCTCTTTCGCTTTTTTTAATGCAAGTGCAAGCGCTGCAGGTTCTTCCGGGTTTGGGGAGATCACGGTAGGGAAATCGCCGCTCACCACATCCTGCTCCGGTATATGAATGACATTGGTGAATCCCATTTTGGCCAGCGCCATCGGGACCAGTTTAACCCCGGTACCATGGATTGGAGTATAAACGATCTTTAAATCATGTTGCTTTTTGATAGCCTCAGGTGAGAGAGAGACTGTGACAACCTTGTTCAGGTAAAGTTCATCCATTTCAGCGCCCATTGAATAGATCAAATCCGGGTTCCCATTGAAACGTATATCTTCCACTTTGACTTTTCCCACTTCTGCGATGATATTTACATCGTGCGGTTCAACAATTTGCGATCCATCATCCCAGTATGCCTTGTAGCCATTGTACTCTTTTGGGTTGTGTGATGCAGTAAGGATGATTCCGCTTTGCAGTCCAAGCTGACGGATGGCAAATGACAGTTCCGGCGTTGGCCTGAGTGCATCAAACAGGAATACTTTGATACCATTGGCCGAGAAAATCGCAGCCGCCGTCTCTGAAAAAAGCCTGCTGTTGTTTCGGCAATCATGTCCAATGGCCACTTTGATTTCTGGCAGATGCGCAAATGCTTTTTTGAGGTAATTGCTTAAGCCTTGTGTGGCAGCTCCAACTGTATAAATATTCATTCTGTTCGACCCAACGCCCATGATGCCGCGCAGTCCGCCCGTTCCAAACTCGAGGTCCCGGTAAAACGCATCGATGAGATCGCTGGGATCCTCTTTTTCCATCAATCTTTTTACTTCGGCCTTGGTGTTTGAATCATAACTTCCTTGCAACCATTCCTGAGCTTTCAGCAGTACATTCTCGGGGATATTATTTGTTTGCATTTTCTTTTAATTTGCTAAGACATACTTTCAGACTATCTCTCCAATAAGGAATCTCGATGGCAAAAGTAGTTTTGATTTTTGACTTATTCAATACGGAATATGCAGGCCTGGAGGCCGGAGTTGGATAAGATGCGGTATCAATGGGATTTACCCGGCAGTTAATACCTTGATAAATTTCAAAAATAGCCTTTGAAAAATCATACCAGCTGGCAACCCCTTCGTTGGAATAGTGATAAATGCCCGGAACAAACCGTTTGCTATCTTTTGAACTCATTTGAAGGATATCCATGATCACATGGGCCAGATCTCCAGCATAGGTAGGGGTTCCAACCTGATCGGATACAATTCCGAGTTGATCCCTTTCCTGCCCCAGTCGTATCATGGTTTTTACGTAATTGTTTCCAAAAGCCGAGTATAACCATGAAGTTCGGATGATGATCGATTTTATTTCAGTCCGTAGGATGGCCGTTTCGCCTTCGAGCTTGGTGATTCCGTAAACCGACTGCGGCCTGACAATGTCCTTTTCATGGTAGGGAGTCGATTTGTTGCCATCGAAAAGATAATCGGTGGAGATATGAATGAATTTGGCCCCCGTTTTCTTGCACCCGTTCACAAGATTAACAACCGCCTCGTGATTGATTTTTTTTGCAAGATCCTTCTCTTTTTCTGCTTTATCAACCGCTGTGTAAGCGGCACAATTGACAACAGCAAAAGGTTTTTCCCTTGCAAAGAATTTATCGACCTCCATAGAATCACAGATGTCAAGTTCTTCAATGTCTGTAAATATAAATGTGAAATCCGGATATTCGGTTGCAATTTCCTGAATGGAGCTTCCGAGCTGACCCTTTGATCCAGTTACGATTATCTTCATATTAAAGCCAAATTGAATGTTCGTTTGTGCAAAGTAAAAGTAATAGAAACGGTTGAATTCACTGGAAAATATCTCTTTTCTTTCCGAAAGCCGGCATTAAGAGAAGGTCTCAATGTTTTGAATCCCGTTTCGGTTAAAAACGATGCGGTATCTCTTGAGATCCCACTGCTCCCTGTTTTTAGCCTGAAGAATCAGATTCAAATAATAAATCTTCTCTCCATGTACGATTTTGTATCCGGCATCATGGTCGGGACAGTAGAGTGGAAATTCTGCGTTGTCCATTTTTTGGATGAAATGCGATATATTCAGCTTAAAGATTTCATTCACCCCGGCTGCCGGATATTCACTGTTGGCATCAATATTCTCCCTGTTCAATTGCATCATTGTCTGGTAGCGGATGACACGTTCACTGCCGGCGCGGTTATTGGCTTCCAAAATGGAGGAGCGGTCACGTTTTTTTAGTATATCAGCAGGGACGTTTTGTTCAGAAATAAAATCCATACTCTCTTTGACCCAACCGATCTCGCTTTTGTGGGTGCTAATTTTGATTTTGTGATCAAAGTACCGCTTGTTGAATTTGTGGGCAAAATAGTAGCGCGACAGCTCTTTTATCCGGTCTTTCAGCATGTAACTGACGATTAGCGCGACGAACATCGGCATCGTAAAGGTGCCGAATTTAAGCTGAAAAGAAAAGGCAATAACTGTGGCAAATATCATGGACAATCCTGCGGCAAGGCTAAAGAGTATCTGTTCAACCCATACGCCGTCTTTCCCTTTTTTTACATCCAGATAGAGGTTGCTCTCAGCATATTTTTTCAACATACCCAGATGATATACCAGCTCCTGATTGTTTCTATTGACACCCTCATCAACGACAAGATAGCCTTTCTCTTTTTTGTATGCAATCTCCTTGTTCACTATTGCAAGTAAGGCATCTTTCGTCCTTTCGAAGATTTCCGATTGTCCCTCTTTAAGCGCCTGAATCAGCCGGAAAGTATGAAATTCTATAAGGTTAGATAAAAATTCATCTCCAAATTGAAAGTATTCCAACAGTTCGTTGGAAACAGATGGCGCATGGAGGCGGGGAAAAAGTGAGCGGTAGCGCGTTGTTATTTTTTCGACATCCGATTGATAGGATTGAATCAAAAGATCCTTGTTGTTGCCTGATTTGCCACTCACAATATGAGAAACCTCTTCCCTAAGCGAACTTTTCACAATCGACAAAAACATTTTTAGCTGATATTCATAATTGTTTCTGCTGGCCTTGTCTGAGTATGAAACAAGATCGTTGATTGAATTTTGTAAGAATATGAAGGGGGGAAGTTGCTGATCCGCAATATTTTTAAGCAAATAGGTGGGTGTAATCAACCGGATATGGGATGTGAGGTCTTTGTAAAATTCTTCTTTGGTGTAGGTAAACCGGTTTATGTCCAGACTGTTGGGAATAAAAATCCACATATTGAAGGCGAAATCATTGATTTTCTGCTTTTCTCTTGCAACGAAACCAACTTTCATCTCCAGGGAGAAGAAATCATGGATCTTTACATTTTCATCTATCATATCATGAATAAATACCTACGGTTTTAAAGATAGAAATTTTATAAAACAATATCAGCCTACCAATTGTCTTCCCGGATGGAACGATTCTCCCGGTGGGATTACCACTTTGTGAAGGGTAGCTTCACCAGGGCCGAATTGTAGTATCTTGCATCTCCCGTAACCTCTTTGCCCAACCATGAGGGCCTCACTATTATTTCATTTTCATTGGAAAGTTCGATTTCCGCTACCACCAAACCTAGATTTTCACAGTAAAACTCATCTACTTCGAAGATGTGGTTTCCTGATTTTACCTCAAAACGGGTCTTGTCGATCAGGCCTGGTTCACAAATTTTCAGAAGGTCATTGGCCTCTTCTACCGGAATCTCCTTCTCCCACTCAAACCGTGTGGTCCCTGAGTCGTTACTCTCTCCTTTGATGGTGAGAAAGCCTTTTTCCTCTTTTATCCGAACTCTTACTGTCCTTCCGGGCACTGAAGAAAGATACCCCTGCCTGATCCGGGTTGATTTATAGGCTTCGGACTTGAAATCCTCACTTGTGACTAAAAACTTTCTTTCAATTTCGATTGACATGGCTACTCTTCTTTATCTATTGCAATGGATTGTCATAATCAGGATTTGTTAGATTACAGTTGGTTAAAGTAAGAAAAAAATGTCACGAATTTTCATGAGATTGGAAGTCTGATAACGATTGAGAAGACTCATTTTTGGGATCTGATTTTACCTGGGAAAGCGGATATGATTGATACCTTCAAAGATCGTTTAAAATCCGTAACTATCAATAAGTTATACTTGTGAACTATTTTTTAAAATTGGATTGTTTATTTGAGAAAATAATGTACCTTTGCGCCCGTTCAAAATAATGTCTAATTTATTAATTTTAAGGGAATTTTAAAATGAGTGAAATCAATGAAAATCTGGAGGTAAACGAAACAGTTGAAAATTCTGCTGTTGAGTCTGTTCCCCAGATCGAGGAAGTAACAGAAGCAACTCCGGCAGTTGAAGAGGTAACCGCAGTTGTTGAAGAACCGGTTGTTGAAGAGATTGCTCCTGTTGCTGAAGAAGTTGCAGTAGTAGATGAAGTTGCTGACGTTGTTGCTGAGGAAGTTGCGCCAGTTGCTGAGGAAGTTACAGTTGTAGCAGAAAGACCGGTCAAAAAAGAGAAGAAGGTTGCAGCTGAGAAGCCAGTTCTTGTTGAAACTGTTTTAGCTACAACAAATGAAGAGGAATTTGACTGGGATGCTTTCGAAGGTAAAAAACCTACAGCCGGATCAACTTCAAAACAATCTATGACTGAGATGTACGACAATACGCTCTCCATTCTTCAGGAGAAAGAGTGTGTGGATGGTATCGTGATCTCCATGAACAAACGTGAGGTTGTTGTCAATATTGGCTACAAATCTGACGGTATTGTTTCTGTCAACGAATTTCGTTACAACCCGAGTCTCAAAATTGGTGACAAGGTCGAGGTTTATGTTGAAACATTGGAAGACAAAAAGGGTCAGTTAACCCTATCCCACAAAAAAGCCCGTGCAATGCGCAGCTGGGATCGCGTAAATTCTGCCCTTGAAAACGACGAAATTATTACCGGATTTATCAAGTGTCGTACCAAAGGTGGTATGATCGTTGATGTATTCGGAATTGAGGCCTTCTTGCCAGGCTCTCAAATTGATGTTAAACCCATCCGCGATTACGACATCTATGTTGGAAAGACGATGGAATTCAAAGTTGTTAAAATCAACCATGAATTCAGAAACGTTGTGGTTTCCCACAAAGCGCTTATCGAGGCTGAGTTGGAACAACAGAAGAAAGACATCATCTCCAAGCTTGAAAAGGGACAGGTTCTCGAAGGAACTGTTAAAAATATCACCTCATATGGTGTATTCATCGACCTTGGCGGCGTAGATGGTTTAATTCACATCACAGACCTTAGCTGGGGCCGTGTAGCACATCCGAACGAAATCGTTCAGTTGGATGAAAAAATCAACGTGGTTATTCTTGACTTCGATGATGAGAAGAAGAGAATCGCACTTGGTTTGAAGCAACTTGCCTCTCACCCATGGGATAACGTTAGCGCCGATCTTAAAGTAGGCGATGTTGTTAAGGGGAAAGTCGTAGTGATTGCCGATTACGGCGCATTCATCGAAATCGCTCCCGGTGTGGAAGGTTTGATCCACGTTTCAGAAATGAGCTGGTCACAACACCTGCGTTCTGCCCAGGACTTCCTGAAAGTGGGCGAAGAGGTTGAAGCAACCATTCTTACTCTGGACCGCGATGAGCACAAAATGTCCCTCGGTATCAAGCAGATGAAGAACGATCCATGGTCATTGATCGAAAGCAAATATACCATTGGAACATCTCACACCGCTAAGGTTCGCAACTTCACCAACTTTGGTGTATTTGTCGAAATCGAAGAGGGCGTAGATGGTTTGATCCACATCAGCGATCTTAGCTGGACCAAAAAGATCAAACATCCTTCAGAATTCACCTCCATTGGCTCGGAAATTGAAGTACAGGTACTCGATATCGACAAAGAGAACCGTCGTTTGAGCCTTGGACACAAACAATTGGAAGAGAACCCATGGGATGTTTTCGAAACCATCTTTACCGTTGATTCTATCCACGAAGGAACCGTCATCGACCTGTTCGACAAGGGTGCCGTAATTTCCCTGCCATATGGGGTTGAGGGTTTTGCTACCCCACGTCACTTGGTGAAGGAAGATGGATCTCATGTGAAAATGGATGAGAAACTGGAATTCAAAGTAATCGAATTCTCGAAATCAGCCAAGAGGATCATCCTCTCACATTCACGTGTTTACGAAGATGTGAAGAAAACAGAAGATACCGCCAAGAAGAAAGCAGCAACCAAGCAGAATGCTCCCAAGAGTGTCAAAACGGTGAAAGACAACATCGAAAAGACAACTTTGGGCGACATCAGTGAGCTGGCCGCTTTACGCACCCAAATGGAAGAAAACGAGAAAAAATAGATCTTCTTTCTCCCCGCCATGAATTTCAGTGTACTGAAATATGGTTCTTATACCTGCATCACAGTCTGCAACAAAAAGTTGGATGCTGCGATGGCACCGGATATAAAGGCAGAATTTGCAGGAATCATTGGAAATGGCGAGCGGAACATTTTGGTTGATCTTACAGATTGCAGCTACTGCGACTCTTCTGGCTTGAGTGCGCTATTACTTGGCAATCGTCTTTGCAACAATGCCAGTGGGAGTTTTGTCCTTTTTGGACTCACTTCCCGGGTAAAAGGCATGATAGACCTGATTGGTTTTGAATCAGTCCTGAAGGTGGCCGAAACCAGAGATGCAGCGAAACGGATGTTGTAAGAATCAGAAATGGATGAACTAAATAATTAAAACCCGGCACATTGGCCGGGTTTTTTTATCTTTGAATGGATCGATTAGACAAGCTTTAATCTATGGTTTATGAATAACTTTTCCGTAACCATTCTGGGCAGTTCCTCAGCGCTGCCAACCTCTCAGCGGTTTCCTACCTCGCAGGTCGTCAAGCTGAATGAGCAGTTGTTCCTGATCGACTGTGGAGAGGGGACACAGATTCAACTGAGGAAATTCAAATTCAAGATGGGCCGGATCAACCACATTTTCATCTCCCACCTCCATGGAGATCATATTTATGGCTTACCAGGATTAATTTCATCACTGGTTCTTTACGGGAAAAAAGGGGAGCTGCACATTCACGCGCATTCAGACCTCCGGCAAATGATGGAAGGGATGATGAAATTTATGAATGATGTAACAGACCTCAACGTTATATATCATCCTTTGAATTTTAAAAGAAATTCTGTTGTCTTTGAGGACAAGAGGATCAGGATTACCTCTTTTCCACTGAAGCACCGAATCTCCTGTTGCGGCTTTCTTTTTCAGGAACTGCCAACCGAGAGGCATCTAGACAAGCATGCCATTGAAAAGTACGATATTCCTTTCTCACAAAGGATGAACATTAAAAAGGGGGCTGACCTTACCCTGGCTGACGGAACTGTTATTCCCAATGACGAAATTTCCACTCCTGCCAATCCCACGAGGAGTTATGGATTTTGTACAGATACAGTTGCTCTTAACAAGGTTGTTCCAACCATTGCCAGAGTGGATTTGCTCTACCACGAAGCAACGTTTGCATCAGATCTTGCTGACCTCGCAAAAAAGACATTCCATACTACATCTGTTCAGGCCGCTGAAGTCGCTGCCGCCGCAGCAGTTAAGAAATTATTGATTGGACATTTCTCATCCAGGTACAAGGATATCTCATTCCTGGTTGATGAGGCCCGCGCCATCTTCCCCGAAACTTATGCCGCAAATGATGGCGATTGTTATGAACTATAGTTAGATATTGGATCGCAACCTATTTCTACCTATTTCTACTTATCACCACTTATTTCAATTTATTTCAATCTATTTCAATCTATTTCAATCCATCCCTTACCCCACTCCCTCAAAGAAATCCTTGTGAAAATTTACCAGGTATAACTTCTCCTCAGCTCGTGTAAATGCCGTATAAAACCACCGAAGAAATTCACGGTCGATCATCTCGGCAGTCAGGTACCCATGGTCCAGGAAAACGGTTTTCCACTGTCCTCCCTGGGCCTTGTGGCAGGTGACTGCATAGGAATATTTGACCTGTAATGCATTGAAATAGGGATCCTCCCTGATCTTTTTCCATCGCTCCCTTTTGTTTCGGATCTCTTCGTAGTCTTCCGAAATAGCCTCGAACAACCGTTTGTTCTCCTCCGAGGTCAACGCCGGGGCTTCTGCAGAAAGTGTATCCAGCAAAATTTTACATTCAATCTCCATATCCTGGTAATCGATCAAACGCAGAACAACATTGGCAAAATGAAATCCATACCGCTCCTCCTGCTTTTTAATCCGGATGATCTCTGCAATATCTCCATTGGCAATAAAATCAAGCTCCTCCAACTGCTTGGACCAGTGATAATTATTTTTTACGATCATCAGAAGGTCCCCTTTGCTGATCTGATCTTCATGATAAAGAATGGTTCGCCTGATCCCTTCATTAAACAGATTGGCCCGTTTGTTTGAGCGGGTAATGATGATGGTCTCTTCCATCCCGGTCTGATTGTAACAATTGGATATTTCTTCAATTAATTGATTACCACCAAGTTGAATAATATCCTGAATCTTTCCCATTTTGAGATGCCAAAATCCGGTAGGTGAATCTTCGAGGATTCGGTTCCTGATGGCTGTAGCATTCAGGAGAATACCTGAATCAAGGGATTGCCGGACCACCTCTTTCAGCTCCTTCTCAATCACTTCCAACCCAAAAAGAGACAACTCCTCTTTGTCCAGCGCCGGACTCACCTGCAGGCCGACGGGTGGTAACTGGGCTGTATCTCCGGAGATGATCAGTTTACAATTGAACCCTCCTAAGACATATTCAACCAAATCTGAAAGGAGGTAGCCTGATCCAAAAACACTATGATCCTGAGGCATATTTGAGATCATGGATGCTTCATCCACAATAAATACGGTGTTTTTGGCCAGGTTCCTGTCAAGGGCAAATTTACTCGCACCATCTGCAGCAGATTGTTGACGATAGATCTTCTTGTGAATGGTGAAGGCTGGTTTTCCGCTCTGGTTGGAAAGTACTTTGGCAGCCCTCCCAGTCGGCGCCAAAAGAGCAAATTTAATTTTCAATTCGTCAAGCACTTTAACCAGCGCAGAAATGGCAGAGGTTTTGCCGGTGCCTGCATAGCCCTTCAAAAGGAACAACCTGTCTGAATAGATATTTGAGACGAATTCGGCGAGCGATTCAATCATCTCCATTTGACCTGATGTTGGATCATGCCCCAGTTTTTTGAGGATCAAATCGGAGATAAATTTATTCATGGATTGGTGCCTTAATCATTCGCCCTGAAGAATATTCGCTGTTAAGTTTTGAAGTAATCCGATAAATCGGTTTCGGGATGATTAGTCTGGAAACTGAATTTTGCCCCGGGATTTACGTGAGTCGATAATTTTTATAAATTTGTAGACCATCAGCCAAATTATTGCGAAAACAATAAAAATAGATGAGGCAAACATATTGATTTTTTTATTGTCATTCAACGCAGAAAAGAATCAAAAGTTGAAATCATCATTGAACCGGATGCAACTGTTACTTTTCGAAGTTTGCAGCAGTAGGAAACCATTAATTAGATCCAATGCACGACATCTGTTTTATCGACAAATCATTCGATCCTGAACAGACTAATTTATATCATTTATCCATCCAAATCAGTCTGGATGGATTTTCATTTGCCATTCTTGATATACCCAGGGGCAAGTACACCGTATTGAAATCTACCAACTTCTTCCTCAAAAGGCCAAGATTGCTTTTTATGAAGGTGCGGGAGTTAATGACGGAAGACGAACACCTTAACCTGAAATATAAGAGTATTGAAATTGTGTACTCTTCCGAAATATTTACGCTTGTTCCGCTTGCATTTTATCAACAGGGAGCCGCGGATAAATTTTTGGGGTTCAATCACGTGACTGAGAAAGGTTTTGTAGTTGACAAGACGTTGCTAAACAAGGCTGAAGCGTGGTGTATCTTCAATATTCCTGAAAATTTGAAAGAATTTTTAGTTCTTAAGTTTCCAAAAGCAACGATCCGGCACAATCTTTATCCGCTGATTGAGAGAGCATTGAAGGAAAACAAAAATTTTCCGGAGCGCAGCCAGGTGCACATTAATTTCTTCAGGTCCTATTTTGAACTGATCGTTCTGTCTGGTACAAAATTGCAGCTTTGCAATCAATTCAACTACTCAGGCGAAAATGATATAAGTTATTTTGTGTTATATATTTACGATCAGTTAAAACTCTTGCCGGATGCTACTGAATTGGTCATTCATGGTATGATTCAACAAACCGATCCAATTTACCAGACCTTCAGAAAGTATATTAGAAAAATCAGTTTTGCCCGGCCAAACTCTCTTTTCACTTATAGTTATACCTTTAACCAGTTGCCTGACCATTATTTTACATCACTATTGGACCTTTACAAATGCGAATAATCGGAGGTGAATTGAAAGGCAGGCTCTTTAAGCCGGGTAAAAACTTTAAGGCAAGGCCAACAACAGATTTTGCCAGGGAGAATCTCTTTAATATACTGAATAACAGGATTGATTTTGAAGATTCCAAAATTTTGGATCTCTTTGCTGGCACAGGAAGCATCTCCTTCGAATTTGCCTCACGAGGGGCACAATCCATTACAACAGTTGAGATTGACCATGTTCATTATGCTTTTATTGCCTCAGTAATTGCGCAATTGCATCTTGAAAAAGTGATTCATCTTTTGCGTTACGATGTTTTGAAGTTTATTCCCAGATGCACAGAAACTTATGATCTTATTTTCGCTGATCCTCCATACCAGTTGAAAGATTTGAGTAAAATTCCTGATTTGGCGCTTCAACATCAACTCATTAATGCTGGTGGAATGTTGATCTTGGAACATGGGAAAGGAGATAATTTTGCATCCCATCCCAATCTTTTTGAGGAGAGAATATATGGAAGTGTCCACTTCTCATTTTTCAGGCCTTCGCTCGTATAGGGAGGCAAAGTGATTGATAATTAAAGATTTAAATTATTTGCTCTTTATTTTGGCACAGCAATACATCTGCAACCTGCTCCAGTCATTTATTTTCTTAAATCCCCTTTGCAGATAAGCAAAACTAGTCGTATATTTGCCCTGCCTAAAAGGGTAGCTGTTTGATAAAGTAAAACGCAATACTTTTTGGTTTTTGGTTTGGTAGTTCAGTTGGTTAGAATACCTGCCTGTCACGCAGGGGGTCGCGGGTTCGAGTCCCGTCCAGACCGCTTCAAACGTTCTTATATTTTTGGTTTGGTAGTTCAGTTGGTTAGAATACCTGCCTGTCACGCAGGGGGTCGCGGGTTCGAGTCCCGTCCAGACCGCAAAGCCCCGGAGCAAACTCCGGGGCTTTTGCATTTTTTGCATCCAGGAGGACATATTCATAAAATAAGTACTATATTTCTGAAATATGTGATCTACAGCAAGGATGTTAGCATGCAAACACTGAAGTAAACCTGGAGTTTACCTGATCGGAAATGGAGTTAGATAGTTTGAAATAGATATTTCCAGCGATAGCTAGACTTAATAAGATGTTTGAAAATTTAAATCAGCCATACCAGTTCAACAACAATTTTAAGCACAATGCGAGAACCATTTTGTTGGTAAGTATGGGCTTTATTCTCATTGTACTCTACATTCAACCACTGGGTATAAATTTTCTGAAATCAGAACACGATGGCTATTTCGTGCTTGGTGCAGGGCTTCTAACAGCGGGGGTGCTCTTTTTAAATACGCTTTTCTTTCCTGGACTTTTCCCCCGGATGTTTGATCCAACCAAATGGACCATCAAAAAGGAGCTGATTTGGAATTTTTGGATGTTTGCCAACCTGTTTGTCGTATTTACCTTCATGGCCTGGCTGGCAAAAGCAACCGCCTACACTGATCTTCCATTTTTCAGGACCGGAGCCCTATCTTTACTCCCTTTGATCCTTTTTAACCTGATCAGTTACAATTTTTCTTTAAAAATGAAGGTCGGGAACATGATTGATTCAGGTAAAACCTGGTTGAAAGAGGAGATGAATTCATTCCAAAATCCCACTGAACTGGAATCTGTGCATTTGGTAGCTGAGAATAAAAAGCAGGCATTCGCAGAAGAGGTGGAACGGGTATTGCTGATTCATTCATCGGGCAATTATGTCGAAATATATTGGATCGACCGAAAGCTAGCGGTTCGCAAACGACTCTTCCGGCAATCTTTCACCAATGTTGAGAAAACGCTCGAATCTTCAGACGTTATGATGAAATGCCACAGATGTTGGATGGTCAACATAAACAAAGTAAAAAGGCTGAAGAGATCTGCCAACGGATATCATTTGGAATTGGATCGCCTCGATTTCCCTATTCCCGTGTCTAGGAACTGGGTTCACTCATTCAAAGAGAAACTGAATTGATTATTTGCCCCCCCCCCACGCAAGTGGATTGTATTTCATCCCACAAAATTTGCAATTCATCCCAAAATCTAATGTTTTCAACCATTTTTAGACCGCATAACCCATTTTCTTGGTCATGAAAATTTCTATGCCTACCATTGTGCCGTAAAAGTCAAATCAAAGGTCATGAAGATATTAAACATCGGTGGATTGAAAATTAAGCTTCCCATTATTCAGGGAGGAATGGGCGTGGGAGTCTCCTTATCCGGATTGGCTGCTGCGGTTGCCAACGAAGGTGGGGTTGGAGTCATTTCACCGGCTGGCATAGGTTTTCTCTACAAGGATCATTCTTCCGACTATCTGGAAAATTGCATTTATGGACTGACTACTGAGATTCGCAAAACGCGCGAAAAGTCGCAGGGAATTATAGGGGTAAATATCATGGTTGCTCTTTCGAATTACGCTGATTTGGTAGCAACATCCATAAGGGAGAAGGCAAACATTATTTTCTCAGGAGCAGGTTTACCTCTGGACCTTCCAAAATATTTAACCCCTGATTCTGAAACCAAATTGGTGCCAATTGTATCTTCCGCCAGGGCCGCTGCCTTGATATGCAACAAATGGTATGGAAATTTCGGTTACCTGCCGGATGCCATTGTAGTCGAAGGCCCAAAAGCCGGAGGCCATTTGGGATTCAAAGTGGATCAAATCTTCGATGACAACTATTGTCTGGAGAACTTAATTGAAGAAGTTGTTGTCGTTGCCAACGAGTTCAGTGAAAAATATGGCAAGAGCATCCCGGTCATCGCTGCAGGGGGTATTTACACAGGTGAAGATATTGCTGCAATACTTGCCAGGGGGGCATCCGGCGTCCAGATGGGGACACGTTTTGTAACAACGACCGAATGTGATGCTTCCGACGGCTTTAAACAAGCCTATATTGAAGCAAAGGAAGAGGATGTCAGGATTATCAAGAGCCCGGTTGGAATGCCTGGTCGTGCTATCAGCTGTTCATTTTTGGATGATGTGGATAATGGGAAAAGACGTCCAACCGTTTGTCCGGTTAATTGTGTAAAAACTTGCGATATTTCCACTGCCCCATATTGCATCATGGCATCTTTGGCCTCCGCCTTGAGAGGTAATTTTAGAAATGGTTATGCCTTTGCAGGAAGTAATGTATGGAAAACGGATAGAATCATTTCTGTCAAGGAGTTGTTCTCAGATTTGTTACAAGAGTACAAAGAAGCTGTAACCGGAAAGTTTGCATTCTCAGTGTAACAACAATGTAAAAAAATTTTAAGCCTGTAATTTCGACGTGAAATACAGGCTTTTTTATTGCACAAAAAATATGAACCAAATGTTACTTTTTCCATTGGCAAAGCAGATGTTTGGATAACTTACTATCTTTGTTTCGATAAACTTATCACCAAATTGTAAGTTTATTTTTTATCAATTCAATTTTCTGTTGTGAAGAAAAATTTTATTAGCATATCATACGGCGTTGTCCTCACTTTATCATTTGTTCTTATATCCAATTTTGTTTCTGCTCAGGATGTTCAAAGTCAGGCAATTAAATTTGGAAGATTACTGAGATTGGTGGAGACTTTTTATGTAGATACAACCAATGTAAGCAAGCTAACGGAACGTGCAATTATCGATTTGCTCGGACAACTTGATCCGCATTCAGTCTATATTACAAAGAGTGAAGTGGAAGAGATGAACCAGCCTCTCGAAGGGAATTTTGAAGGAATAGGAATTTCCTTCAGTATCATTCAGGACACCTTGGCCGTCATGACAACGATTCCGGGGGGACCCTCCGAGAAGGTCGGATTAAGGCCGGGTGATCGGATTATCAAAGTTGGGGGCAAGAATATCACCTCCATTGGCCTCAAAACCCAGGATGTATATGGCCTTCTAAGAGGGCCCAAAGGGACTACGGTTAATCTGAAAATATCCAGAAAGGGAGAATCAGCTCCGCTGGATTATACAATTGTCAGGGATAAAATTCCGATTTATAGTTTGGATGCAGCATTTATGCTCAATAAGGAAACAGCCTTCGTGAAGTTGAACAGATTTTCGGCTACCACGATTGAAGAATACACCTCTGCCATGAACCGTCTCGGGAAAGAGGGCAAGATCAAGAACCTGGTCCTTGATTTGAGGGGCAATGGTGGTGGGTATCTTGGGGCAGCCTATGATTTGGCCAACCAATTTCTCGAAGCAAATAAGTTGATCGTATACACTGAGGGGATTCATAGTCCGCGAAAGGATTACCTGTCTACAACCAACGGTGATTTTTTGAAAGGGAATTTGGTGATTTTAATTGATGAGGGTACCGCATCCGCTTCTGAAATCGTTTCGGGGGCCATTCAGGATTGGGACCGGGGTGTTCTTATTGGACGCAGATCATTTGGTAAAGGATTGGTCCAACAGCCTTTTGCCCTCAACGACGGTTCCATGATACGCTTAACAACGGCCCATTATTATACGCCAGCAGGGAGGAATATTCAGAAACCATACAAGGATAATCCGGAAAACTACAGGAATGATTACTTCAAACGGTACGAACGGGGAGAGCTGTTTAACAAGGATAGCATCTCTAACGCTGATTCCCTGATGACCAACACCCTGGTAACGAAAAGACGTGTATTTGGTGGTGGTGGAATTGTACCAGATTTATTTGTCCCACTGGATACATCTGTGCATTATACCTACTTCAATACCTTGATCAGAAAGAATATTTTCTTCCCATTTGTGGTTAAATATATCGATCAGAATAGGAAAGAGCTGATCTCTAAATACCCAGATTTTCAAAAGTTCAAAACAAACTATGCGGTTCCAGTGACGATGCTGGATGAATTGATGGTTTTGGGCGAAAAATCAGGGGTAAAGCGGGATGAAGCGAGTGTAAAACTTTTACAAAATGCCATCTTCAGGCAAGTCCGCGCATTGATAGCCCGTGATCTTTATGAGGCGGGAACCTATTTTCAAATCATGATTGAGGATGATAAGGAGGTAAACAAGGCGATCGAACTGCTATCTAGTCAGAAAAATTATGATCATTGCCTGAACAGGTAAGGTTAAGTTATCATTATTTCCCAGCATGATTGTCTACAAATGGCTTATTGATCATTTCATCGAAGTTTGTGGCGCTTTAACCGGATTTTTATACCTGGGATTTTCGATTAGGCAGCATTTTCTGACCTGGCCGGTTGGTCTGATTAACGCGCTGTTTTACATTGTGGTATTTTTCACTTCAGGGATTTATGCCGACATGACACTGCAATTTTACTATGTTGTCATCAGTATTTATGGCTGGTGGTGCTGGTATCACGGTAGTTCTACCGGAAATTCTTTGAAGGTAACGCAAACGGATCGTTCTTTGTGGCTAAAATTGTTCTTGTCGTTCATGGTTCTTTTCGCAGTAATTACTTATATGTTATTGCATTACACTGACACTCAGGTGCCCTATTGGGATGGTTTAACTACTGCCCTAAGCATAGTGGCCACATGGATGCTTGCCCGGAAGAAGATAGAGCATTGGCTGGTTTGGGTGGTGGTGGATGCAATTTCAATGGGATTATTTATCTTCAAGGAGTTGTATCCAACGACACTACTCTTCTTGGTTTATACGGTGCTTGCAGTCTACGGGTACGCGGAATGGAAAAAGGAGTTAGTGCCCGAAGCAAAAGAGGGGAGGTCGGTTTGAAGAAAATTGTTATAACCGGACCCGAATCAACGGGTAAAACCACTTTGGCTGAAGAGCTGGCACAGCGTTTGAATGCGACGCTGATCCCTGAATATGCGAGGAGCTATATCGAGAATCTTGACAGGCCTTATACTTTTTCGGATGTTGAAATGATCGCGAAACATCAAATGGACGAAGAGGGAAAGTTTTCAGGAGAGGGTGAAGATGGAATATTGCTGATGGATACATGGTTGATTATTACCAAAGTTTGGTTTGAAGTTGTATTTGGGAGAGTCCCTGGGTGGATCGAAGAACAGATCTCAAAGGCCGATGTTGATCTCTTTTTGGTTTGTGCACCTGATATTCCGTGGGTAGCCGATCCTGTCAGGGAGAATGGTGGAGAGATGCGGTTAAAGCTGTTTGACAGGTATATCAATGAGATCAAAGCACATGGATTCGCATTTGAGATCGTAACCGGGACTGGGAATCTGCGAATACAAAATGCCTGGACCCTATTGAAATGCCATGGCATCGTCCAATAATTTTTGTGAAATTTGAACGTGTACAATATTAACGATTCCATCAGACCATTATAAAATAAAAATAGATTTAGATGAAAGAGCACATGGAGAATAAAATAAGAAAATCCATTGGCGATGCGGTTCAGAAGCTGATCGATATTTCTGCAGTGGGTGAGGTTGCACATGCCCAGAGGGCTGGAGAACCAATGCCTTCAACTGAAAAGTTGAAAATTTTTGTTGAAAAGGTCCGGCAAATCATTTTTCCGGGATATTTCGGACCAATAAATTTTCATCCAACCTCCTTTCATTACCACATGGGCGTTCTGGTTGATGAAGTATTCCATCTTTTATCCGAACAGTTGCTGGCCGGACTCTGTTTCGTTTGTGACAAGGAGTTCAATTCAGATCTTGAGAGCAGAAAGGCTGAATCGGAAAGTTGCGCCTCGAAATTTATCGCAGCGCTTCCGCGATTGAGGGAAGTTCTAATCACAGATGTTGAAGCGGCATACCTGGGAGATCCTGCCGCAACGAGCAGAAGTGAGGTGATTTTTTGCTATCCCGCCATCCGGGCCATTTCCAGTTATCGGATCGCCAATGCCCTTCACAAATTCGGCATACCGTTAATTCCGAGAATTATTACTGAAATGGCACACTCCGAAACGGGTATTGACATTCATCCTGAAGCAACCATCGGACCCTATTTTGCCATTGACCACGGAACTGGTATCGTCATCGGATCGACAACGATCATTGGATCAAACGTCAAATTGTACCAGGGAGTAACATTGGGGGCAAAAAGCTTCTCTCTCGACGAATCAGGTAATCCGGTAAAGGGAATCCCACGACATCCAATTGTTGAAGACAATGTTGTAGTCTACTCCAATGCCTCTATACTCGGGCGAATCACCATTGGCCACGACTCTGTTATTGGCGGGAATATATGGATTACCAATGACCTTCCTCCCTACTCAAAAATTGTTCAAAACAAAGCCAAATCAGCGGAATTTATTTTTGGGGCAGGAATTTGATCTTTTGGATTGAATGAGACTACTTTTGCAGGATTAGAACAAGACCAAAGATTATTATTTTGAATCCAATTCAGTGAAGAAATTTAAAATTGTTGTCAAAACATTTGCCGGACTTGAACCTGTCCTGGCGATGGAACTCCGGGCGCTTGGGGCAGAGTCTGTCTCGGTAGAACGTAGGGCAGTTTCATTTGCCGGCGACAAATCCATGCTGTACAAGTCCAACTTTTTGTTGCGAACAGCCTTGAAAGTGCTCAAACCAATCGCCCAGTTCAGAGTCAAACACAAAGATGATCTGTATAACCAGGTAAAAACGGTTGAGTGGTCAGAATACCTTACTTTGGGAAAGAGTTTTGCGATAGATAGTACGGTACAATCCGATCTTTTTGTCAATTCTATGTACGCCTCACTTAAAGTAAAGGATGCCATTGCCGACTACTTTAGGGAAAAATTTGGAAAGCGGCCCTCAGTTAACACAGAAGATCCGGATATCCAAATACATATCTACCTGATGGGCGATTATTGCGAAATATCGCTCGATAGTTCCGGTGAATCCCTACACAAACGAGGATACAGGGTAGGACAGGGGGAAGCTCCGGTCAATGAAGTACTGGCAGCAGGGATGATCATGCTGACAGGATGGCAAGGAGGTTCCGATTTTCTCGATCCTATGTGTGGATCCGGAACACTGCTCATTGAAGCAGCGATGATTGCCCGGGGGATCCCGGCCGGCATTTACCGAAAATCATTCGGTTTTGAGAAATGGTTGGATTTCGACGAGCAGTTGTTCTCTGAAATTTACAATGCAGATTATGAAAAGGAATCAACCATTAAAATTTTTGGTTCCGACATCTCAGTGCAGAGCTGCGCAATCGCGCGGGCCAACATTAAAAGTGCTGGTCTTGCCAAACTGATTGAAGTCGAAACAAAAGATTTTCTGGAGATGGATCCTCCTTTCGAAAGTGGAATTATCGTTACCAATCCACCTTATGGGGAAAGATTAATCACCAAATCGATAGCAGGCCTGTACAAATCGGTCGGAGATACATTAAAGCAGAGGTTTTCAGGATATACTGCATGGATTATCTCCAGCTCTGAGGAGGGATTCAAAAGTATCGGATTGAAGCCCTCGTGCAAAATTGAACTATTCAATGGAGCCCTACCATGCAGCTTCAGAAGTTTTGAACTATTTCGTGGTACCCATAAACAAACAGTTATTCTGAAAAAGGGTAATAATAATTTCGGTCAAGAGATTAATTTAGGGATACAATAAGAATTTTATTGGCCCACTCTTTTGTAGGAGACATCCTGCTTTATGCTTGTAACCAGATACTCCTTGCATTTAAATTTCCTTTTCTTAACGTATTTTTCTCCACTGAAACCCATAATTTGAGCAATTTGTTTCAATGGGACCTTGTCGAAAAAGAGTTGAAGCAGCTTTTGGCAGTCACTTCCAAGCAACTGAAAATGCTTTTGGTAAAGCTTAAATCGTTCATTTTTTTCTACTAATTCCGAAAAATCATGATCAAATTCTGATTCAAACGCGGCAGAATCAACCATCATCTCCTTTTCAGTTCTCTGACGGGTGAGTTGTTTTAACCAAAGAAATTTACAAACAGAATAGAGATAAGTTTCAAAAGCACAATTGATAACCAGATCATTGGCTTTGAGTTTACGGTAAACTACAATGATGGCTTCTTGAAAAACATCGTTGGCATCTTCATCATTTCCACTGTTTTTTTTGATGTACAAATTCACCTTGTAGTAGAAATTCTTATAAATGTGTTGAAGAATTACGTTGTCGTTACGCAAAATACCATTTAGAAGCTCTTCGTTGCTGTAGTTAATCATTTTAGTCGGCTAACTCTTTTTTTTCGTTTGAAATACCACTTTTCCAAAACGATTGCTAAAAATACAAAAATTATTAAGCTAACAAAATAACCTGCTTTTGTTTTAAATAGTGGCGTTTGCTTTCCAATAGAAACATACCCCAGCCAAAAATAAGGATGGGCCTTCAATGGATCTGCACCGGAAATATAGGAAATCTTCGCTTTTCTCAAGGCTTCATCTTTAGAAAATCCATTTTTCAGGTTTTTGTAAAATTCAATCATAATGTTAGAACTGGACGCGTCTTCAACATTCCACAAAGTCATGATAATGCTTGGACATCCCGCATAAAAGAATCCGCGTGCAAGACTCATCACACCTTCTCCTTTTTGCAGCTTACCAGTGCCGGTATTGCAGCCGCTAAGCACTACCATGTCTGACTTGAGCTTCAGGTTATAGATTTCAAATGTATTCAATGTTCGCTCTTTGTTGCCCGTACTATCTGCCGAGAAAACCATTTTTGAGTACAAGGGCAATGTATCGTTTAGCACAGTATGCATGGCAAGATGGAGTATATCATAATCCCCGGCTTTCTCCTTGAAATTTTGTTTGTTGGCCTTACCTTTCAAATATTGGTCCCCGCTGATTAGCGCAGTAATTCCCTTTATTTCAGCTTCTGCTCCTGGCAAAGGAAGGAAATAATCAGGCTCATTTGCCTTGGCAGTTTGGCCATCGGTATAATCGGGGGCAAAGGCCCCGATCTTATTGCTGTATTTGTAATTATTCTGAAAATAGTAATACAACTGGGTCGCAGAATAGGTATAGGAAACGGCATGATGATGGACGAGATAATCCAGATTCCTAAAATCCATTTTATTGGTGTCGGGGGCCGAAACCAAAAATGCGTCAAATGGAAGATAGGAGAGTTTATCATCCGGGACAATTACAAGACGATAATCGATTATTGATGTCTCTATTGGCCCGATCAATAGCTTGTATAGTTTCGATGCATTTTTTGCATATTCGATATAATCAGCTTTTTGGGTTTTGAGAACCTCGCCATTTCTTATAAATTTCAAAAAGTGGTCTATCGTTTCATCTAATTCGGAGTTGATCGGCCGTCTTATGATTTTGTATTCCTGATTGGTTATTACAAATGTATAGAGCTCGCCATCATTTTGTTTTAAACCCTCGTTGATAAAATATTCGATAAATGCCTCTCTCCTTTCTAGCGATCCTTGAATTTTTTGTAACGATACTATAGGATCTGCATATTTGTACTGATAATAGGTAGGATAATTTTTCTCGACCAGATTTATCATTTGTTGATAGTTCTGGGAGAGTGAAAAGACTTTATCTTTCCAGCGGTTAATTTTATCCACGTCAGGTGTCGGACTGCTCTTCTCATTGAAAATAAAGTTTTCGTAGGCAGCAATTTCTCCCTTTAGAGCAGTCTCTTTATTGAGTAAAGAATCAGGTACTCCGGAAACTTTCTTTGCCTGAACCTCTCTTAACATGGCCTGAAAATCGGCAGATCTGCTTCGTTCCGAAATTTCGAACCCTTTTTCGAAATATTGAAGTTCGTGCGTAGTTTCGTATAGCCGAACCGCGACTTTAACCGCGCCAGCATATACCGGATGTTCATTTTCAGAAAGGAAAAGCCTGCTTTCCTGATTCTGGAAACCATTTCTGATCAGATGGATTGTTTTAATAGATAGATCATAAGTCTCCAGTGACAATTTCAATTGTCGCAATGCCGCTTCCTTGTTACCAAGTTTATCCTCTAACTGAGAGATTAAATAAAACGCTTCAGCCTTATTTTTTATCACATCCAGGAATCGGGTCTTATCAATAGCATCCTCGGCAGGAGGGTTAATCTCAGTTGCACTTGAAGTGAATCCTGGAGTAATGGCGATAATCGCTTTTTGAAAATAGCCAAGCGAAGTTTCTAGGTTCTTTTTTCGTTGGGCAAGAAATTTATCCAAATTACTTTCACTTTCCTTTTTTCTAAGATAATTTAATCCAATGTCTTTCATGGTGGAGGAGTATGATATCCCTTGTCCGCCCATGCTTTTCTCCAACAATTTTTTGGCTGTCAGGTAATTCGCAAGTGAGTGGTCAAAATCCTCCTTCTCAAGGTATACAATCCCGAGATTCATGTAAATCAGACCCTTTTCTTCATCTTTAAAATTAGTTCCAAGATCCTTTTCCCCGGTTGTAATGGCTTTATTTAGGCATAAAATTCCCCTTTCATAATCTTTCTTTGCGAAATAGATCATGCCGTTGGTAGTCCATTTAATGTGATTCCGAGGACTAACTTTCATTATTTCAAAAGATTTTTTGTTGCACTTTTCTGCCTCCGAAATATTCTTGTTGTCAAGATAAAAAGTAGCTAAATTAATAAGGAGGATTTCATATACTTCCTGATCAGATATTTCAAGCTTTTGGAAAATTCTATCTGTGTTTTCATAGTAAGTCCTGGCTTTCTCTATGTCTCCTTTTGCATTGTAACAAATACCTAAATTTTGATAAACTGAGCCTAAACGTTTTAATTCTTTGCTGCCTGCAGTTTCGTATATGGCCGATGACTTGTCATAGAATGAAATTGCATCGTCGTACAAGCCCAATTGGCTTTTGATTACACCGATATTGGTTAACACATTGGCTACCGGCACCGAATTCAAGCCATATTTTCCACTCCTGATTTCAAGTAAAGTATTAAAAAGATTCAACGCTGTATCATACGAACCACTACTCAATTCATGGGCCGCCTGCGCAAAAATCTCCTTTTCCTTGTCCGCAGAATTTTGCTGTGCCAACACAATCCATGGAATAATCAAACAGAAGAAGGTAAATAGTGGCCTAAATAATGTGATCCCGGGCACTTTGCTAAAGTTCATAAGTGGTTATTTCATTACTGCTCATGTAAAATAAATTAAAAAAAGCGATAGCCAACAAAAAATATTGTGTTTGCAACTTACAGTATTTCAGTGACATATATTTTTTTTTGATTTTTCCTGTATTTTTTTCAGATTCAGGGGTAACCTTTTGGTGATTCATGGTATTAAGAATTGCAAGGAACAATAAAGATTTATTAACTTATTAAGACATTTTACCATGAAAAATTTTGATTACCTAACAGTAGAAGTGCTTTCAAACGAAGAATTAGCAACAATTAAAGGTGGTTACGGAATCCCGGTTCCAATTATTATCACTGAATAGTTTTTCCTTCTATTTTTTAGTGGCCTTATAAATCCACAATGTAATATTTTATTTGTGTATATAAATTTGGCCCGTTCAATTGCAACTTTTGTTGTATTTGTGGCTCTTTGTAAGCCGAATTCTGTTTGTTAAAATTTTAAAGAGGTGATTTCCAACACCTTGGATTGAAGCTGGATTTTGATGGATTTATTTTATCCATTGTGCCCAAAGATATCCGATAAACTCTGAGTACAGTACGAGAGGTCTTTTAAAGGATCATTGTATATGAGTTATTAACTTGGAAATTTAGTTATTACGAAGTCAATTGAAAACCATTGAAAACCATGAATAAAGAAACTGGAACCCCTTCCGCAAACGACCATCCATTTGATGCAGACGCATATTTTGGTTTATCGGAGGAGTTATTCAATGCCGTCAACCTGAAAGCAGAAAATGAGCTTGACGATATAGGGAATTATCTTCAAAAGCTTCATATAAAAAACCATACTGTCTCTTCTAAAGAGGTTGTTCATGATTTATTTACCGATGAAGTAGCGATGGTAGAAACAGAACACCAATTGATGTCGGCTGAAGATGAAATGCTCTTTGAAGAGATCAGGGATGCTGTAACTGAAAAAGAGATTATCGATTTGAGGTCTAATCTTCAATCGATTGCAAAAAGTATTTCCGTTCATGAGCGCACATTTGAAGAGATAGAAGATTTGATTGATGGTGAGCTCGATAAAGAAATTGAAAGTTTAATTAGGGAAGAAGCAATTTTAAATAGCGCACTTTCCAACGAAATAGATCTCCATTTAGAGATCAACAGTGCCATTGAGGAAGAGGATATTATGCAACTCAGGTCAACCCTTAAGAACATGATTAGGCATGAATATTCTCATTCTCAAACGGTAGAAGAAATAGATAGTTATCTGAATGAGGAATTAGATGCGGATTCATTGGCACTATTCGAAGATGAATTAATGTACAATACCGAATTGGCAGCTGATCTAAACTTCCACAAAGAGGTTGATAAGGCTATCGCTGAGACGGATGTCATGGCTCTTCGTGATCATTTGCGGGATATTGCCAGGGAACAGCATGATCAGGTCAATGAGAAACGTGGCATAGCTACGCCCAAAACTAAAAATTTGTTCTGGTATGCTGCAGCTTCCGTAATAGTTCTAATGGTAGTCTTTACCTCGTTATTGAGGAATAAGACCTATTCCGGTCAGCAGCTATATGCCAGTTATTATCAGCCATATAAGAGTGGCGAAGGTGTCTCACGATCGGCAATGGGTTCATACAGTGGGCTGAATGTTGCCTTGAGGGAAATAAATCAGGGTAAATATCTGGATGCTTTAAAATCCATGTCATTGATTCCGTCAAAAGAAAGGGACGGCTACAGCGTAAATTTTTATTCCGGGGTTGCTTACCAGGAACTCGGCGAGTATAACCGGGCAATAGGTTCTTTTTCTGAAGTTGTACACCATGGTGATAATCTGTTGGTTGAACAATCTGAGTGGTACATAGGGCTTTGCTATCTAAAGATTGATGAGCGTCATAAGGCTTTGGAACAGTTCAGGTTGATAGCATCCAGGAAAGGGTTCTATGGCGAGCAGTCCAATAAATTATTAAAACAATTAGAATAATAAAATAGGTAAAAGGTTTTAGAGACATTAGTAAGTTACTTTATTCGTTCCTTGCAAAATGATGTTGTAACTGTTAGTGTAAAATTGTGGTTAATTAGTCAATTATAAAAAAGTGCGGTTATTGCCTTGCATTATGCAGGGGTGGCACTGTTTTGGACGGATGGTATAAAAATATTGATTTCCCTTATTGGTACCGAACACCTTCAGGTTTTCTTCCCAAAAAATCTTCAAACCGTGATTTGGTAAGGCCCTGAAGGTTTGTTCCAAATGGACTCAAACCATCAGGTGGGGAAATTGGGAACCAGGTAAATCGAATATCAACTATTTTGAAGACCAGGGACTCATTAAATATGCGTAAGCCGGCACCTATGCCTGCATAAAAATTCTGACTGAAAAGCGTATTCATCGCGTTGGATAAAAAGGCAAAATCAGTAAATAGATAGTTCGTGAACCGGAAATTATAGAAGTTCCATTTAAGATACCTCACTGTCTCGAAATTGAATTTTAATCTTTTTGTACCATTCAATTTGCTTGCATAAAAATCCCGTAATCCAAATCTTCCGTTGATGGTCAGGTATTCTTCATTAAATCGGTTGATACCTCCCAAAAATTCGACTTTGATAAACTCGCGGCACGGATCACCAAAAGCAAAGAATTTATTGGAAAAAAAATTTCCGCTTGCCAGTATGCTGCCTTGTTTTATAATTCCATTGTCCAGAAAGCCATCCATGGCAATTCTTCCATTGTAATACCTGCCTCCATTGTCAATGAAAGCATTGCTAAGTGAAAGACCAAAATAGGGCCAGGTTCCGAATTGTGACCGATCTAATCCAGCTGTTAGTTCATAATAATGACCAAATGGAATATCTTCTGTCACACCGTATCCATAAACTTGGTTATTTTTATAAAGATTTCTCTTTGTAAAGCTGATCCCTCCCAAAAAGAAATCATGATTTCTAAAAAATTCACTTTGGCCTAAGTTTGTTATACTATTTTGGTCAAAGTTCTGATGTAGATACCTGATGGTAGCAAGTGTTTTATTTTGTTGATTTTTCCGGTTTGTAAATGCGTGGCTAAACCATAAATCGCTCGAATGATATGCTATGGTAGTGTCGAGTTCGATCGGATGATCAGGAGCAATGTGGTCGAACTTTGATACTTTTTCAAATGATAATCCTCCTGCATTTACCTCCAGTGAGGTGAGAAATTCCTTGTCCAGGGAAAAATCAAATCCCTTTTTTTTGTAAGTGTCAGAATATCCCACTGATGCGTTGATAAAAGTACCGAGTATGTTATTTACATGATAAGAAAAGTAGAGTCCCATTTGGGGTAGATAGGCATTTTTTTGTGCCATACCTACGTTTAGTCGATGACCCAGGCCGAACATATTTTCGTTAACAAGTTCGACATCGCTATTTTCGGAACTAATGCCCATGGTAGCCGCATATTCAAATTTATCTTTCGAAATGACAACTATTTTGACCTCCTCCGTACTTTCTTCATCCATTTGTATCAGAAAGCTAACGTCTTCAAGGTAACTTAAATCGCGCATGAGTTTTTCATTTTCAGCCAATAACAGAGGGTTTAATTTTTCTCCAACTTTGAATAGTAACTGCATCCCAAGTTTACTTTTAACCGTATTCATGTGCAGTCGATTTCCGGCTTTTTCAATCCATTTGGATGCAGTTATCGTGGTATCAGATAAGGAAGATCCAAAAGGGTGGAGCCTGATAAAGCGTATGGAGCTTATTTTTTTACCTTCAAATTGAGAAAAGTAAGAAATACTTTTTACTCCGGTTTGAACCACGGAAGTTGGTTGGAAGCTGATAAAATACTTCAAAAAATTCTTAGTGAACTTGTTCTTATTTACCAATTGATCTAATCTTCTCTCTTCTATTTTTAAACCAAGAGGAACCAATTTGGTTGTATCTGAATTGGATGATTTTAGCGGGGATACTTTAGGAGGAATTGTTTTGGTAGCTGAAGAAGAGTCATTTTTTAAAGAAACAGATTTTAGCGTATATGTCTCCGTTTCAAACATGGTTTGGCAAATGTCTCCCTTTGAATACGATTGATATGGTATCCTTGATTTGCTTAGAGAGTCTTCTGATCGATTGGTTCCTAAGCTCTTCAGTGAGAGCCAATCAACAAAGAAAAGCAAAAAGAGTCCAAAAATTGCTAATTTCAATTTTATTTGATGTAGAAAATATTCGCAACGGGTCTTTCTCCCGATTTATCACTTGGATGATTTAATATCCTTTTTTCAATACCGTCATTAACCCAAAGTGTAGTGGAACCGCCGCCATCAAGATTAATTGCCTCTTTGCAGTGCGATTTAATTAGAAATTTCTGTAATTCAAACAGATTCATTCCAGAAGCAGCATTGCTACGACCATCGATGGCGATAAAAAGAATTCTTTGATCACTTGTCTTGCACAAGCAACTCCTTGGATGTCTTTTTTTTACAAAATCGCTATTTTCCAATTGAATTACTTTCCCATCAACGAGCAAAATGGGTCCGGTTACCATGACAGCCTTTTCTTGTGATGAGCGCTCATAGAAATCGGCAGATTTTGAGCGTTCTATTTTTAGATTTCCCAACGTGTCAATGATCACGGCCCCATTAAGCAATGAATCAGTTTTGGCCCATTTTTCCTTCGATTTTCTTGTTTGGGAAATAACTTTTCCTTCAGACTCAAGGTATGCTACTGAACCCCCTTTTTCAACATCAAAAAAGCCTCCGTTTATGGCGACCAATGCCTTCGAATCTTCTCCGAAAGAACTGGTTTTGCGTAGGATGGAATCTGAATAGGCAATAGAAATTTTGTATGGATGATGCGCCTCTATCAAGTACTCAGCAACAACAATGTTCTGTTTTTCCTGGGCCGATGAGTCAGCATTTAACTGGTAAATGGTCAGGCCATTTGTGTGAAAGGGGATATAGGACTTGATGAAATCATTGTTCTGGCTAATTCCATGAAATGAGGCTGCCAAGAGCAACAAAAGGGTTATGAACAGTCGGTTATTTGGCATTTGATATTTATTGATATTTATCGGGAAAGTTTAAAGATATAAAATTCAAAATTGAACCAATCTGCGTCCATGATACTCGCTTGCTGGAATAATCTTCCGGATCTCTTCTAAATTTTCATGGTCGACCTTACCAGCTACGATAATGGAAAGTTGAGGTGAAGCAATTTCGATCATCCGGTTCAAGGTTTCCTGTCCCTCAATTGCAGTCGGTTTACCTCCGGAAGAAAGGATTCGTTCAACCCCAATATCCTTTAGGCGCACAACACTTTCCATGATATTTGCAGCGCTGTCGATTGCCTTGTGAAAGGTAACCTGCATGGGTCTGGAAAGTTGAACAAGCAAGCGGATTTTGACTTCATCCAACATTCCCTGTTCATCCAAAAGCCCAAAAACCACTCCGGGGACAGATAATTTTTTGCAGAGTAGAATATCTTCCTGCATAATTTCAAACTCATCCTGCGAATAGGTAAAATTGCCACCACGGGGTCGAATCATGACCATAACAGGGACTGACAGTTTTTCCAAGCATTTCCTGATGGTTCCGTACGAAGGTGTAGTCCCACCAACGGAGAGATTCTCGCACAGTTCGATACGAGTAGCTCCTCTTTCAACGGCTTTGATTGCTTCATCGAACGACTCAACACATACCTCTTTGACAATGTCCATATGATCTACTTTTGGCAAAACAAATTGCTAAAATAATTGTTTTTTGACGGATCAACTCAAGTAGTTACATTTGTGCTAAAATATCCAGCATGAACCTCCGCATCTTTCCCCTTTTCCTATTCCTGCTTTTGCCAGTTTCTTTGATTGCCCAAGGGCATACTACAGTTTCGGCCTCAGCACCCCGATTGATCGTGGGATTGGTTGTTGAAAATATGCATCCGGATTATATTGAGCGCTACTGGGACAAATTTGGAAATGACGGATTCAAACGATTGTACACCAGGGGATATATCTGTGCAAATCATCATGTCAACAACCTTATCCAGCGGCCTACGGTTGGTATGGCCACACTTTTTACCGGATCAACGCCATCACATCATGGTATCGTCAGCGACAATTGGATTGATCGGTTGAAAAATAAAGAGACAGATTGCATCTATGATAATGCCTCTTCCACCATTGGAACCGATTCAAAATCGGGTCAAAGATCTGCATCCCGATTGATGACACCTACCCTTGGTGACAGGCTGAAACTAATAACCAAAGGAAGGGCACGTGTATTTAGCGTGGCCATGAATGATTACGCCGCAATTTTTGCTGCTGGCCACTCGGCTGATGGGGCTTATTGGCTGGATGACACCACTGGGAGTATGATCTCAAGTAGTTTTTATATGGATAAATATCCGGTCTGGGCAACTGAGTTTAATAAATTTAAGCTGGCGGATAAATATCTTGATACGCCATGGAAAACATTGAATGATCAGATTAGTTACAACGAAAGTGTGGAGAGTGCTTCTCTGCATGAGACTGGGTTCCTGGATAAGTACAGTACTTTTCCTTATGACCTGATCAAAATTAAGAAGGAGTCGGGAGGAACCTATTCAATACTTAAAAGTACTCCTTACGCAAACACCTATTTAAAGGATTTTGTACTTCAACTAATCCCAAAGGAACAACTTGGATATGATTTTATACCAGATTTGTTGACCGTAGTATTCTCATCAATGGACAAAAATTGCGGAAATTTTGGTCCTTTATCGGTTGAGATGGAGGACACATATCTGCGATTGGATAAAGAAATTGCAGAATTGTTGAAATACATCGAAGATGGTTATGGAACAGACAATGTACTTTTTTTCCTCACATCTACTTCAAGTGTCTCTTATCATGCGGATTATCTTAAAGAAAAGTTTAGAATGAATTCCGGAATATTTAATCCGGAAAGTTCTGTCTCCCTCTTGAAATCATTTTTAAATATTAAATATGGCGAGGGTGATTGGGTCGAAAAGTTTGGATATCAGCAATTGTATTTGAACCATGAACTGGTTGCAAAGAAGAAAATAAATTTACGTGATATGCAAGCAGAAGCGGCAAGGTTTTTAAACCAGTTTGAAGGGATTGCCTACGCGAAAGCAGCCTTTGAAATTGAGTCAGACAACTTTTTAGGTGGTCCGCTTGCCTCTTTTCAGAATAATTTTTACATCAAGCGATCTGGTGATGTATTGATCCGTTATGAGGAGGGATGGCTACCAAAGGAGAAGTATAAATCTGTGGAATACACCGACAACGATCAGGTGCCATTGGTATGGTATGGAGCCGGTGTAAAAAAGGGTACTACATTGAGAAGAACAGATGCTACTGATGTGGTTCCGACCATCTGTGCGCTTTTAGGAATTGTTCCTCCGGGAAGCTCTACGGGTTTGGTTATTGAGGAAATCCTGCCCAAAGTAATCAAAAGCGAATAAGGACAATCCCTACACTTTCTTTAGTCCCTAGATGAAAAATACGACCATGCCACCTACAGCCAGGAAGGCGCCAATCACCTCTTTCCAGTTTAATTTTTCCTTGAGGAAGAGGACAGAAGGCAGCAGGATAAATACCGGAACAGTGGCAATAAGGGTAGATGCTACTCCTACCTTGGTATGCTGAAAAGCCAGCAAGCTTAATGAAACTCCCAGAAATGGGCCAAAAAAGGAGCCGATTAGAAGTGGATTAAGCGCTTTTTGAGTGAGAATTGAGCTTTTTACATTTCTCCAATTTCTCGTGAGGCTGATTATCAGAACAAATCCAATAATTCCGGTAATGGTTCGTATTTGTGAAGATGCAAATGGATCGTAACTGCCCATCCCCAGTTTGGAAAATACAGCCCCAATGCCTTGCCCGGCTGCACCACCGAAGGCCAGGAGAAGTCCTTTGACCGGATAATTCAAGCCATGGGTCATCTTATCATCGACCTCCTCTCTTTTCAGGATGACTATGGCAATTCCGGACAAAACTAAAATCATTCCAAGAAAATTGAGCCAGGTAAAAGTTTCATGGAGAATAAGGACGCCAAAAATTGTCGCGATGGGGGGCGCCAGTGACATAATGAGCATGGATACCTTAGCGGATTGGTATGAATAGGATGCGAACAGGAAATAGTCGCCCAAAACAAATCCGATTAGTCCGGAGACTGAAAGCCATTTCCATGATTCAGGTGTTGCATCGGATGGAAGCCATAGCCCTCTCATTATCTTCGACCAAACCATGTACATGATCATCGCGAACAAAAGTCTGAATATATTTATGGTAAGGGAACCTGCCCGACGGGTAGCTAAGGAGAAGGTGAGCGCTGAGATGGTCCAGCAAAGGGCTGTAAGGATTGCGGTAATTTCTCCGAGATGGTTAATTTGCATTTGATATTTTTGAATGGCCCAAACGTAGCAATAGTGACTTGCAATAAGTCGTAATCAAATCTCCTGTTGAGGATATTTGGTTATAAAACCAACTGCAATGTCCCAACTATGCCAAATTTGGCACTGGTATTTTCAAGTTTGTTGTATCTCCAAACCCCCACAATCTTAAAAACCTTAAATATATTTTCAAGTCCCAATGAGACCTCGGTGTAAGGATTATTCTGAAGGCTCTTCATCCCGGTAGGGAATAACATGGTATTGTGTTTTGATGGATCGTAATTCCCAATCACTGAGCGTACTCCAGCTAATTCCCGCCACTTCAATTTTCTGAAAAGTGGAATTTTGTTGAGGAAATAACCCTGAAAATGATGCTCCAGGAATAGTGACAAATAGGTGTCGCTCACAAATTCCTGCATGTTCATCAAGTTAAATGAATAAAAATCATAAGCATAGGTGTCATTACCTTCATGGATTTTCATCAAAGGGAAAGGTACATCACCCCATATCTTGCCAGCCTGAATGGAGTAGTAGCTGAATCCAAATGGATTTAGCATTAGTTTTTGGTTGATCTGAGCTTCGAGTTTGTAATAGTTAAACTCACCCCCCAACATCCCTTTGAGTCCAACAGCTAAGCCAAGATTGAAAATGGGTCGGGAGTTTTCAAAATTTGATCTCTCGAAACCATCCTGTATGTAATATTCGTTCGGGGCATAACGGGTATTGAGACTTAACTCGCTATTTCGAATGGATGGGATTATATTTCCTGAAGGTGATTCAAATTTAACAAAAGGTGCGCTGTAATACTTTGTGCCATTGAAAGTGAATTTATTGGTCAAACCAGCGATCCACTCCTTTTCATAATTGATTTCAAGCCTGTCGACAAGATTTAACTTATTGTACGGGACTTTGTTCAACAATGTATTTAATATGTTGTCGATCATAAAGGCATTTTTGCTCTTGCCAAAAATTTCATAATCATGTTTGTACTGGGCAGAAAGGTAGTTTTTGGGCTTTTTGGAGAAATAGTATTCGAAACCCCCGCTGTATTTGTACTCCTGATCTTTCGATCCGTAGGCTGCATAACCATTGAGCCGAAGGTTGTGGTTAAATTTCATGGTGGTGCGTGCGCCAAGTTTGAATCTGTTTCCCTCAACCGGATTGTTTGAATAGAAAGAGTAATACTGGCCAAATTCGATTTTTCCCAAATCCCTGTATCCGTAATAAAACATGTACACATATTCGGCTGTAGTTTTGTACAAAGGTACATGCTTGATCGAATCGACCATTTTGTAAATTCCCAGTTCCCTTTTCTGTAATTCGATGGGTCTCGAATTTTCCCAGAACTGTTCATCTTTGTTCATGGCGTCATCATGGACCGAGATTCTTTCGTTGGCTTCCAATTTTACACCTTTGGCCTCTTCGAAAGCAAAATCCTGATAGAAATTGGCCTTTCTGCCAATTATCCCAATCCTTTTGGACTTCGGATCTTTTTGGATATCAACATCCAGCACAATAATTTCATTTTTGGGAGTCCATTTTTCACCAACCAGGTCAAACTCTACAGCATACTTAAAACTGTTGACAAAATTTATATTCGCCTTTTCTGAGAGTTGCATATCAATTTTTGTCAGGGCATAACTTCCAGCCTCTACCCAAAGCTGCCCTTTGAAAGTTGGACTTTGCGCAGACCTGGGCTTAAAAGAGAGTTCATAATATTTCTTCCCGGCTTTAAATGTGCTGTCGATAAGGTAATATTTATAAAATTGAAGGCCCATGCTGTTCACGGGCGATACCAATCCAACATCTTTGATCATCAGGTAGTTGTCGTAAGGATTTAGGCCTTCATATACCTTCCCAGTAAATTTGGAAATCATATTTGAAGTCATTCCGGAAGCCTTGTTGGCAACGATTTCTTCACGATCTTTCGTGATTCCACTTTCATGATAATAGTTGGAAAAGGTTTCTGAAAAGAATACTGGAAGGAAAGCTTTACCTTCTGTTTTGAGGGAATCGATGTAGTCAAAAACAAAATCGAATGATTTTAGTAATCTTTTGGTTCTTAGGGATTTGTCAATATTTTTAAGATCGACTTCTGTTTTAGAATATAATTTACTGTGCCAGGAGGGAAAATTGGCCGGATTATTCTCCTTTTTATGTTCAATAATCTTTTTAAAAAGGGGAATCGCAGGATTCTCGCCAGGTTTAACCACTACCTCCCCGGTCATGATCATGTCCTCCTCCATTGTAATATCAAGATTGACAGCCTGTTTGAGTTTAACAGGTAATTCAATCTTCTTGTAGCCTATCGAAGAAATTTCAATGCTATTGGTTGGTGTGAGGGTGCTGAGGTTGAAGTTTCCATTCAGGTCAGACATGGTTCCAATGTATGTTCCCTTGAAGACAATGGTCGCATATGGTATTGGTATCCCCGTTTTTACTTCAGTTATCTTTCCTGTAACAATAGTTTTTTGGGCTAGCGATACCTGGGTAAAAAGTACAAATGAAGTAATAATCAGAGAGATAATTTTGTTCATTGTAAAGTCTCCTGATTCAGATTTAGCGTCATAATTGAAAAATATTGTATTGAATAAATTAGTTTAACTACTCCAAGTAATCAATACGGTTGTGTACTTTGTATTACAACAGATTGACAGCAAAATTTATAAATGGTTTAACGGAAAGAGCTAAACCGATTCATTTGATTAAAAAGAGTGCTGCTGATTAGACAGTAAACATGCGTTTTAATGAAACACAAAAATTGCAATAAACATTGCGCTAATTTACATCTTGAATATTAAAAAGGTTTAAATTGTCTTAATATTGGTTTTTGATACTTTTTGAACAAAATAATAGCTACTTTTTTGAATTTGGTGGTTGATTGTTTTATAAATTTTATCAATTTTGACGAATCATTGAAGAGAACAAATTATTATATACTATGAGATTAATTATCCTCCCAGAAGCCAATCATGTAGCCCAATGGTCCGCCAATTATATTGCCCATAAAATTTGCATGGCCAATCCAACCCCTGAGAATCCATTTGTCTTGGGATTGCCAACCGGTAGCACTCCTCTGGGAACCTACATCGAATTGATTAAGCTTCATCAGGAAGGAAAAGTTACTTTTCAGAATGTTATCACATTTAACATGGATGAGTATGTGGGGATTGATAAAAATCATCCTCAGAGTTACCATACCTTTATGTGGGACAATTTCTTTAAGCACATAGATATCAGACCTGCCAATGTGAATCTTCTTGATGGGAACGCGCCCGATTTGAAAATGGAATGCAGCCGGTATGAAGCCAAAATTAAATCTGTTGGTGGAATTGATCTTTTTCTTGGCGGTGTTGGCGCGGATGGTCATATAGCCTTCAATGAGCCCGGGTCTAGTTTGACCTCCCGAACCAGGGATAAAGCTTTAAATACAGACACGAAAATTGTCAACAGCCGTTTCTTCGATAACGATGTTAATCAGGTTCCGAAAGTAGCTTTAACAGTGGGTGTCGGTACCATCATGGATGCTCAGGAAGTACTAATCCTGGTTACAGGACATAATAAATCACGCGCATTGCATAAGGCTGTTGAAGGGGCGGTCAACCATATGTGGACCATTTCAGCGCTTCAAAATCATTCGCACGGCATGATTGTTTGTGACGAAAATGCCACCATTGAGCTGAAAGTTGGAACCTACAAATATTTTAAGGAGATCGAAAAAGAGAACCTGGATCCCGGAACTATTTGGACTGACAAAAGGAATTCCTGTTGGTAAACTAACCCAAGGTTGCCACCATCACCGCCTTGATGGTGTGCATTCTGTTTTCGGCCTGATCGAAGACGATGGAAGCTTTGCTTTCGAAAACTTCATCCGTGACCTCCATCGCATCTATCCCAAATTTCTGAAAGATCTCTTCTCCTGTCTTTGTTTCCCTGTTATGATAAGCCGGGAGGCAATGAAGGAATTTTACATTCTTATTCCCAGTCAGCTCCATCGTTTTGGAATTAATCTGGTAAGGCGTTAGTAGAGCAATTCTTTCCTGCCAAACAACTGTAGATTCTCCCATGGAAACCCATACATCGGTGTAAAGAAAATCACAATCTTTAACAGCGACTTCCAGATTATCAGTGATTGTAATTCTGGCGCCAGTACTTTTCGCAATAGCCCTGCATGTCTCTTGTAGTTCGATTGAAGGTTGAAATTGAAGCGGCGCTGCAGCCCTGAAATCCATCCCCATTTTAGCTGCGCCAACCATCAACGAGTTACCCATATTGTTACGTGCATCGCCAAGATAGGCAAATTTTATTTCGGACAAGGGTTTATCCGAATGTTCCCTCATGGTAAGGAAATCTGCAAGAATCTGTGTGGGATGGAACTCATCGGTCAATCCGTTCCACACAGGAACACCCGCATATTTGGCAAGGGTTTCTACCAGCTCCTGACCATATCCGCGGTACTGAATACCATCGTACATTCGACCTAGCACGCGCGCCGTGTCTTTCATCGATTCTTTGGTCCCGATCTGTGATCCGGTTGGTCCAAGGTAAGTGACATGGGCTCCCTGATCGTATGCTGCTACTTCAAAGGCACATCTGGTACGAGTGGAAGTTTTTTCGAAAATCAGGGCAATATTTTTACCTGTCAGAACCGGCTCTTCTGTGCCTGTTTTCTTTGCCCATTTAAGCTCTGCTGCCAGATCAAGCAGGTACTCAATCTCAGATGACTGGAAGTCAAGCAGTTTTAAAAAATTTTTATTGTATAAAAGGTTTTGCATTGGTCAAGATGTTTACGAGTTATAATGCATGGTAATTTTGGATCCAAACGATTTGTCCTCCAGCTTGGAAGCTTCGGTGATGATGCTTTTTTCGCCTCCCATCTCAACGAATTTCATGGAGGCAATAATTTTTGGCGCCATGCTTCCTTCTCCAAAAGTACCCATTTCCAGGTATCTTTTCGTATCCTGATAATCGAGAAATTCGAGTTTCTCCTGCGTTGGTAATCCAAAATCTTTGTAGATGAAAGAGACATCGGTCAGAATGTAAAATTCATCTGCTCCAACCCCGGAAGCCAGAACAGCAGAGGCAAGATCCTTGTCGATCACCGCATCAGCAGTCCGTAGATTGTTCTCAGAGTCAAAAAATATCGGAATTCCGCCACCTCCGCAAGTGATCACAATATTTCCTTTTCTGGCAAGATCACCTATCAGTTCGAGGTTGAAAATATTTTTCGGCACAGGAGAGGGCACAACCCTTCTCCAGCCGTTTCCACTTTTTTTACTCTCCTTAAATGTCCATCCCTTTTGTTCTTCCAAAGCTTTTGCCTGTTCAAAGTTGTATGTTGCGCCAATTCGTTTGGTTGGATTGGAGAAGGCAGGATCCTCAGGATCGACTTCGACCATGCCGACAATGGTAACGACATTGCGTTCTATTTTGTACTTGTTGAGGATATTGCGAAAGATCCGTTCGATCATGTACCCAATGCCTCCCTGGGAATCGGCAACGCAAATGTCAAGCGGCATTTGCGCGATGCCATAAACTTGTTCGCCGGCATCATTTCTCATCAGGATGTTTCCAACCTGGGGACCATTCCCATGTGTAATGATCAGGTCGTAGCCCTCCCGAACAAGGAATAACAGGTTCTCAATGGTTTCGGCAGTATGTGCCTCTTGTTGTTCGATTGTCCCTTGCTCAGTGTCACGCAACAGGGCATTGCCACCCAAAGCAACTACTGCCAGTTTTTTCATCTGTTTGTTAGCCTTTTAAAGTTGGATTCGAAGGTAAAAACAGTTTTTGGAGGAATTTATGACAAATATCCATCAATGGTTCTGGTCATAGTTTCTTATTTTTTGAATAATCTGTCCCTCTACCTGGTCGTACATATCTCGGATAAACTCATCGTTGAAACACATGGTGCGTTCCTCAAATGGCATATCTTTAATCCTGTCGAACAACCGTTCTTTGGCTATTTGCAGGTCTTTCCCATAGATGTGGAAAGAATCGGCCTGCCAATTCATCCGTCCAAGTTTTACGGTTTTTCCAGTTTTTTCTGCAACTCCTGCGGCAATAACCTCTTTATTGAATTGAATAAATCCAAACATATTCATAAAGTTCGCTCCCCAGGCGTCGTTGCTTCTGAAGCGGACGTTGCAGTTTAGCCAGTAAACACCCTCCTCATCTTCAAGGATGCGGTACCATAACGATTGAAGACATGGCGGATCAAAACAATCGTTATCGATATCGGGCATCCAGGTTATCATTTGAGCCTGACGGGTAAATGGCTGTTTCGATAATTTTTCGATAACACATTGAATCTGATCGACTTTTATTTTTCCAGCTTCCTGTGATTGTCCATTGATCAGCTCTTTCCAAACGCCATAATTTTGTAGTCTTCCATGATAAGTATATTCCCAGCGTTTGTCGCTTTCGACGTTCATGTTCTTTGTCCAGTGGTCTTTGTATCCTTTTAACTCCATAACATATTCTTTCAACTCTTCAATGCCTCCGGGAAATGCCATATGGATCATCGGGTCCGTTTCCGGTTCCTCAATGGTGATATTGATGGTGCAATCCATACTCTCCGGATCCTCAGGTTTATCATACTGCGTCTTAAATCGGATCCCTTTTTGGTAAACAGCAATGATGGCAGCTTCATATGCCTCTGCCAGTGTTTTTTCAACAATTGCAATGACTGGAATATTTTTCATGTTCGTTTGGTTTTTACAGGTATGATCGGGTGGTGATCAGCCCATTTTAGATACTTTCAAAGGTATAAAAAATCTTGCGTATATGGTAGGGGTGTTAAGATTGCCGCTTTACTGACAGAAGCCTGGCGGCATTGGAAACCGGTCGTCAATTGTAAATTGTTCATTTTTCAGTAACTTTGTTTTGATTTAATCCTACATTTGACTTTTCAAAACGATCAGATAATGGCTCAACAAAAGGTTGATAATCAACAAAAAACGGCAACGGTTAAAAATGGTGGTGGAGCCAGGGGCGCCAAATTTACCGGATGGGAGAAGTTTCGAAATATCATTGCTGTTCCTCTTTTTTTCTTTTCACTTTATTTGTTTGTGGTATTGATCTCATTTCTACTGCAGGAAGGTGCCGATGTCAGTCATTTGGATGTCTCCATCAAAGAACTTCTAACCAATCCAAACATTAAAATTGAGAATGCGGGAGGGAAATGGGGCGCTATTCTTGCCAATTGGTTCATCAACAAAGGATTTGGATTTGCATCTTTCATTATTCTCTACCTATCCGTCCTGGTATCCTTGCGTCTGGCCAAGGTTGGGAAATTCTCGCTCGCAAAAAATTTCGGTTATGGAATATTTTTTATTATCTGGATTTCTATTGCACTGGCATTTTCGCTCTCTTATTTTTATAAAAACTCACCCATTTTGCCTGGCGGGGCTTATGGATTTCTATTGTCGCAGCACCTCAATTCAGTTATAGGCAAATTCGGGACTTTTTTCATTCTGTTTGGATCTTTGTTGATTTTAATTATTGTGGCTTTTGAAGATGCGTGGGGAGCTATTATTGGCTTACTGAATTCCAAACGTCCTGTCAGGAAGGAGGTTGAACTAATAACCAACGATCCCTATTTGTTGGTACAGCCTCCAAAAACCATTGAAAAGGACCGATCCTTTTCGAAAGTTGCGGATGATGATGAGGTGAAAATTGTCTATTCCGAGCCTGATGAGGATTCAATTGAATTGGAGATGGGCGAAGTCTTTGTCGAAGATGAACCCTATCAGGTCATTGAAAAACAACCTTTTGATGCTCCTGTAGCTGATCATCGCCAAATGGATTCGGAGGAGGCGGATGTAGAAATAGAGGAAGTCGATTATGATCCTACACTAGATTTGTCGAGATATATTTTCCCCACAATTGACCTGTTGGAAGACCGCGCTACAGGAAACCCACAAGTGACCAACGATGAGTTGATGGCCAACAAAAACAAGATCCTGCAAACGTTAAAGAATTATAGCATCGAGATTGAGAAGATTCGGGCGACCACAGGTCCGACCGTCACGTTGTATGAAATCGTGCCGGCGCCAGGTGTTCGGATTTCCAAAATTAAGAATTTGGAAGATGACATTGCCCTCAGCTTGTCAGCACTGGGAATCAGAATCATTGCCCCGATGCCCGGAAAGGGAACTGTTGGAATCGAGGTGCCAAACAACAAGCCTGAAGTAGTTTCCATGCGTTCGCTTATCGCTTCAAAGGTATTCCAGGAGTCGGATTTCGAACTTCCTCTTGCCTTGGGTAAGACCATTTCGAATGAGACCTTTGTCGTCGACCTTACGAAGATGCCTCACATACTTGTTGCCGGGGCAACAGGACAGGGTAAATCTGTAGGATTAAATGCCATCATCTCATCCCTGCTTTACAAAAAACATCCTTCACAACTGAAATTTGTGTTTATCGACCCCAAAAAGGTCGAGCTCAACCTGTATTCTGTCATTGAGAAGCACTTCCTGGCCAAGATGGAGGGGATGGAAGATGCCATTATCACCGATGTTCAGCAGGTAAAGGATACACTCAACTCACTGATTATTGAGATGGAGCGGCGTTACGATTTGCTCAAAATTGCCCAGACCAGAAACGTCAAGGAGTACAATGTCAAATTCATTTCGAGGAGGCTAAATCCAAACAAGGGTCACCGTTATCTGCCATATATTGTGGTAGTAGTTGATGAGTTTGCTGATTTGATCATGACGGCCGGGAAAGAGATAGAACTGCCGATTGCCAGGATAGCGCAGCTTGCCCGGGCAGTTGGGATTCACATGATTATTGCAACTCAACGCCCTTCCATCAACATCATTACAGGAGTGATTAAAGCAAACTTCCCTACCAGGATTGCCTTTAAAGTTGCCTCAATGGTCGACTCAAGGACCATTCTGGATACTCCGGGTGCCAATCAGTTGATCGGACGTGGAGATATGCTTGTGTCAATCGGTAATGTTCTTACCAGGATACAATGCGCATTTGTTGATACGCCCGAAGTGGAAGCAATCGCCAACTTTATTGGGAAACAACCGGGTTATCCCACTGCCTGGGCATTGCCGGAATATCGAAGTGACAGCACCGATAGCCCGGATGAGGTGGATTTAAAGAACAGGGATGAACTTTTTGATGACGCCGCACGAATTGTGGTATTAAACCAAACGGGTTCTACGTCGTCTATTCAAAGAAAGTTCTCTATTGGCTATAACCGGGCCGGCCGGATCATGGACCAACTCGAAGCCGCTGGAATTGTTGGTGTAAATGCCGGCAGCAAAGCACGTGAAGTGTTGATCCAGGATGAAAACAGCCTGGAACATATTTTGAGGAAATTGCCTCAATAAAGGAGGGATAAAGTAAAAAGGATAAAGTAAAAAGTAAAAAGGATAAAGGACCCTTCGACAAGCTCAGTGCTAGTAAAGTTAAAAGGATAAAGTGAGGAACCTCATTTTTAAGGGAAAGGTAAGGTTAATAGCCCATTGCTAAAAGTTAACCGCCTTTAATTGAATGTTATAACAATAGTTCGTTAAATTTTAAGCTGCAATTCTGCCATAAATCAATAGTTCTTTGAAAATTTTCTGATTTTTTGGCGTGTTAGGGTTGA
>JALOCD010000024.1 GCA_023228025.1 Prolixibacteraceae bacterium
GTAAATTTCGCCTGTGTGCAAACCGTTGTAAATGATGGGACTTACGGAGCAATTCCAGCTTTCGTCGCTGGTTATAAGCTCCCTGCTACCATCTAGGTATTCGATGTCAAATTGTGCGATCAGCCTGGGTGTGTTGTACCAGAGCATGGTATCATCGGGACGGTCTGACTGGATGTACCAGCCGTTTCCCAGCAGGATGCCAAATGCATTGGCTCCGGTTTTCAGGTTGGAGGCAATGTCAAACGTCTCATAAAGAACGGTCGTGGTCATGTTACCTATGTTGGATTCGCCCCATTTCTCCAGCCTGCGTTTGTCATAGTTAGTCTGATTGGGGGAAAGGCAATGGTCGCCAACCTTTTTACCATTGATGTACAATTCGTAATAACCCAGTCCGCTGATGTAGGCCCTAGCCTTTTTTACCGGTTTGGTGAAGGTTGCCTCTTTCCTGAATTGAGGAGCCGGTAGTTTCCAGTTTCCTGTGTTTATTGCTGACGGAGCGCCGATCCATTTGGCCTTCCAATTGTCAGCGTTCATAAGTCCCATCTCCCAGGTTGCCACAGGGCTCCATGCGGATGAATAGTGTTCCTGGTTACGGATCTGTACTTTCCAGAAGACCTTGATGCCAGCTTGCAAGGTCTTCCCCTTGTATTCAATTTGGGTGGAGTTACCTGATTTCTGAATTCCGGAATCCCAAAGATCCGGGAGATTTTGCTGAAGGAGGGCTTCATCTGAGGCAACCATGATGTGATAAGCCGATTGAGAAGTTCCCTGTCTGTTGCTCTTCATTTTCCATGAAAGTCTGGGCGAAATCGTCTCAATGCCAATGGGATTAGTCAGGTATTCGCAACGAAGGTCAACAACCTCAAAATTTACTTTTTTGGGTGCACAAGAAAAGAGTACCAGAACAAACAGCAGGGAGATGCAGGTTCTCATGGTGATAAAATTGTGTTAATATGTAGTAGTTATGTCGTTCCTGATTCATCGGATCTCCTGAGAATTGGGCAGGCTATTTGTTAAATCGTTTTAAAGATAACCTATTTCTAGTATGTGTCGGTTATTACAGCCAAAAATGATATTAAAAAGGTAGTATAGCTCATAGATTCTGCCTGAACGATTTCTTAATGTCATGAAAAATCGGTATATTAGGTAGAGGAATCTTTCTGTGTGCGAAATGGAGGAGTCTGTTTTGATACAATGGGCAACTCGAATGGGGTTTCCAAAAAAAAACATCCTATGACAAGCTATCGTCAAATTTTGTATCACATAGTATTTTGTACGTACAATAGAGAGAATACAATTTCTCAGGATCAGGAAGAGTCATTATTCAGGTTTATTCATGGAGTCATCAAAAAGAGAAAGGGATTTTTATACCGGATCAATGGGCATGAAAATCATCTTCATATTTTATCGGATCTACATCCAACAATTGCCCTTGCCGATTTTATCAAGGAGATCAAAACGGCCTCAAACAGTTGGATGAAGGAGACTGGAAAATATCCGCTGTTTACTTCATGGGCCGATGGATATTGTGCACTGACCTATACCTATAGGGACAAGGAGTTGATCATCAGCTATATCAAAAACCAGAAAGAGCATCATCAGAAAGTAACTTTTGAAGAGGAGTACAGAGCCCTGCTGAACGAACATGGTGTGGTAGTTGACGAGAGGTACTTGTTTTGATACAGAGGGGAACTCCTGCGGAGTTTTGCTGAGGGTGGGGCATGCTTTCTTCCCACCGGTTGAAACCGGTGGTTATTATGGGGAAACTCCTGCGGAGTTTTCATATTCTTTAAAACATTCTATTGCGTAGATAAGGGATTTATAGTTTCATTAGATACATTTACTGAACATGTAATCTTAATGATTGCTGACGTTTGACAAATATTGTGCCCTTTTGTGAAATATGAATGGTTGATTACTTTTGGCATCAACACTTCATCAAACTTATTTTTGTGAAAATTGAGTATTAAAAAAATGTTCGGTATGCAAAAACAGATCTTGCTCCTTGCCCTCCTTTTGATTGGGATCATCCCGTTTCCTGGCTCAAGCAAAGTTCCCGTCAAAGGAGTTGAAGCGCAGGTTACGAATATAGTTCCTGTCGACAGGGATGCACTGATCTCGTTTGCCAAAAGTTTCCTGGGTACTCCCTATCACTTTGCAAGTTCCAATCCAAAGAAAGGTTTTGATTGCTCCGGCTTTGTTAATTTTGTCTTCAGAAACTTCAAAATTAATCTTCCACGCAGTTCAAGGGAGTTCAAAACCATGGGTAAAGACCTGAAACCGGAGGAGTTCAAAGTGGGCGATGTGGTCGTTTTTCGGAGTTTCAGAAACAAGGCAAGGATAGGACATGTCGGAATTATCTGTGAGGCAAATGGCATGCATTCAAAATTTATTCATTCTGCTACAAGTCAAAAGCGGGGAGTAGTTATCAGCAACCTTGCATCGGGGACCTATGTGCATCGCTTTTTTAGGTGTATTGACGTGATAGAATCGAAATAAATCAGGGAATATTTAGATGGTTGATGATAGCCAACCGTAGCAGAAAATACCTTACCCGATAATTATAGAAATGAAAAAACAGGAGCTTCACGAGAAATATCTGGACTTAGCCAATCATTACCACTTGCAATTTCTCATAGAAGAAAAGTTTTTATTTCTGATATCCATGTTGAGGCTCATTGTTTTCGTTGGGGGCATCGGTTTATCCAGCTATGGTTTCACCAAAAACTCCTTCGTTGGAACCTCCGTTTTATTGATTTTCATTTCTCTCTTTCTTGTGCTCGTTAAGCTTTATTCACTTCATGACCGAAAAAAGAATTTACTCGAGAATCTGGTTAATATTAACAGGAATGAGGTAAAAGCCCTATCCTATGATCTGTCGCCTTTTCAGGATGGCAGTCAATGGATAGATAGTAGCCACGACTTCTCCAACGACCTGGATCTCTTTGGTACAGGATCCGTTTTTCAATACCTGAACAGAACTGTTTCGGGTTACGGGAATAAAATTCTAGCGATATGGTTGTCCGAACCTTTCAGCTTAGCAACCAAAATAAAGGAGAGGCAGGAGGCTGTTCATGAACTTTCATCCAATCTTACCTGGCGGCAGGAGTTTATTGCCAAGGGAATGGGCCACTCTTTTGAAGAAAAAGATTTGGCCGGACTTTTGGATTGGTTGAATGATAAACAGAAATTTTTCCAATCTGTTTTTGGTAAATTCATCATTTTTCTGCTACCGTCGGTGGCAAGTTTAAGCCTGGTTCTATTAATGGCTGGAATGATTAATTATTCATTTTTTACCTTCTTTTTCCTGTTGAATCTTTCCTTGGTTGCCTGGCGCCTTCGAAGCATTGGGAAATTACATATGAAGCTCTCCAAAAATTATATTTTTCTCTCATCGCTTGGCACTCTACTAGCAACCTTTGAGAAGGAACCCTTCAAGTCTCCTGTTTTGCGGAAGATACAATCAGACATTTCAGGAGCTCAGGGTACGGCTGTGATTCAGTTTAAAAAGCTCAGCCGCATATTACAGGCTTTTGACAACAGGATAAATTTGCTTGTGGGACTCTTTTTGAACGGACTGTTGCTTTGGGATTTCCATTGTGTTTACAAACTTGAGAAGTGGAAGGAAAAGTCGAAGGATCGACTTCCCCAATGGCTTAATCATTTGGGTGAGATTGATGCATTCATCTCATTGGCCAACTTTGCCTACAACAATCCGGATTTCGTTTATCCGGTGGTTACTTCCGATAAAAGCATCCTAAAGGCAAAGAATCTCGGTCATCCTTTAATCCACGAAGAAAACAGGGTTTGTAACGATTTTATCCTACCGGGGAGTGGTCATATCTGTATCATTACCGGGGCAAATATGGCAGGTAAAAGTACTTTTCTCAGAACGGTAGCAGTTAATTATATACTGGGAATGACAGGAGCCGCTGTATGTGCTACTGAAATGGATTTTATGCCGCTGAGGCTTTTTACCAGCATGCGAACTTCCGATTCACTGGATCACAATGAATCCTATTTTTATGCTGAATTAAAGCGACTAAGAATCCTGAAAGAGAGACTGGAAGAGGGTGTCAACATCCTCTTCATTCTGGATGAAATATTGAAAGGCACCAATTCCAACGATAAAAGCAACGGATCAAAATTGTTCCTGAAAAAGCTCATCGGGCTGGGAGGGACAGGACTGATAGCCACCCATGATACCTCCCTGGGCGAGATGGAAGAAGAATTCCCTGAATTGATTGCCAATCGTTGTTTTGAGATTGAAATTGAAGAAGAGCGGATCATTTTTGACTACAAGCTTCAAAATGGAATAACACAGAAAATGAATGCTTCCATGCTTTTGAGGCAAATGGGTTTGACCGAATAACAGCCCTTTATTATCAGAAATCCATATCCTATTCCCCAAAGGTAATTGTCCGAGCGAATCCATGCAGCAAACAGGTGAACCCCTGTGTTAATTCCTTATATCCATAATTTTTTGTGTTAGAGATAGTATGAAAATTGTCACAATGAAAGTTTCAGTCTCCTTTTGCTAATCTCCGGCCGCATGTATTTAAGCCGCGATTGGAGGTAGCCTAATTCCGCTGGCGTTGCACCTACCCATTGTGTTTTTTTACCGGCGATTTTCAGCATTCCTTTGGGGGAGATCTCAACAACAGTAAAGAGTGGTTCTTTGAAGGGAGCAGTATATTTGATCCATTTGAACTGTTTGTCTACCTCATCGCCATAAGTGGCATGAGCATACTTCTCTCCCAACCAGTGGTACGACATGGAGGTGATGGTGATGTACCAGATACCATCGATCTGAATGGCATCATCGTAATGGGTATGGCCGTTGAAACAGGCAACTACCCTCCTGCCGGGATGTGTCTGGTTGTGCTTAACAAGGATCTCCTGAACCTCTTTCCAGTTTTCAATGCCATACGTTTCGTCTTCGCTGGTGTACAGGGTGAGTCCCTGGTGGGAAAAGATGACTACCGGAAGTTTTGTTGTGGACAGTTCCCCTTTCAACCAATTGACCTGCTCAGCCGCCATAAACTGCTTGTATCCTCTTACATTTGGATCCTTTTTATCGTTACCGTCCAGGACGATGAAATGAAAACCTTTTTTGTCAAACGAGTAGTAGGAACTCTTCATTTTCAGGTAGGCCAGGGTCTGCTCACGTGAGTATCCTCCATCCATTTCGTGGTTGCCAATGACATGGTATTTATCTCCCGGAAAGGAGTTCCAGATGGCGAAGTAGGGTGCATATTTGGGCTCTGGGGTCGCGAAATCACCCAGTTCAATGAGGAAATCGGGTTTTTCCTTCTTCATGCTGTTGATGAAGGTAGTGATCCGGTATTCCGAATTGTGCATGGTGGAAAGGTGGGCATCGCTGCATATCCCAAAACGGACAATATCAGTTTTTTTAGCGAGTGAGATGTCTGATATTAAGAGCATTGCAGCTCCAATCAATATTGTTTTCAAAATTTCCATTGATTCGTAATTCGTAATTTTTAATTTTTAATTATTCCCAAATACCTTGCCATCCAATATGGCCATAACCAGAATACCGGTTCCCGCACCTGGCGTGGGTTACCGGTTGTTGCGGCCCAAGGGTTCTTGTCCCAACGCACGGTACCCCGGATACTGGCCGGCGGAAGCTCTGCCACCTGTATCTCCTCCAGGATTGGACTCCTGACGATCTGCACATCCTCCCTGATCCGGTGGTCGATGTTCCAGTCGACCAGATCGAGCGGGGCATCCCGCAGAAATTCCAGCGTTTGCGCCACATTTACTTTTTTACCAGTCGCGATGGTGTAGGTGAGGTTGTTGATCAGGTTTTCGCCCGACTTTTGGTGTTGCATCCACTCCTCAATTAGCTTGGTATAGAACTGATGCAATTTGGGATCCTTCTCATATTTTAACAAGATTGGGAAGATGTATCCCTCCATGGTAAGGTCGAAATAGATCTGCCAGGCTGGATTCTTATGGTTTAGCCGGCTGGCATTCTCGAGGTAGCCCTCCTTTTCGATCAATTGGCGATAGGCTTTTTCGTATTTTTCATTTCCGGTGATGTGGGCAGCCAGTTTCATGTAAGCCAGCAGTTCAAAGGAGTTGAGGCTACGTTCGGATGACCAGTCTGGGTCACGGTTCAACTGGTCGGGCGACCAAACCGCCCAGTGGGTATGGGTTCCGTCTATGTCCACCAGGTTGAAATTGGTCTCCATCAGACGATCGATGATTTTGGTGACATGCTTTCTGATCAGGTTACGTTCAGGTTCGCCGGCCGCGTATTCATAGTAGTAGAAATAGCCCATCATGTGGCCGTCCATCTCATCACTGCTGGTATCCCCTTTCCAGAGCCATTTCCCATCGGCCGACTTGCGCCACCGCTCCTCAACGGGCTTGTAGCGCGGATCCTCGACCAGTTTGTCGGCCAGTTGCTGCGGTGAATAGGTGCGGTTGCCATCATTCACCTCCTTCCAGTCGGCCGGGACAATTGTGCGGGCGAAAAAACCTTCCGTACCGGTTACGGTTTGCAACAGGGTCAGGAAATCAAATGCTTTACGCGCTTTGATCCTGGCGTCTTCGCTTTTGGTAACGGCATATCTGAAACTCTCCATGGCGAGGTAGCCACCTGTATATTCGCCATCGTTGTCGTCGTCGGAGTGGCGCCAGGTGGCGGTGTCCCCGGGAATTTCGAGCCGGTTGCTGCCGCAGATCCAGGGATCGCGGATATGTCTTTTCATCAGTTGGCTGTAAAAGTTCTGCTCCTTATCGGCCAGGGTCATGTTGTTGCGGTGGATGCAACTCACCCCGTTCTCTGTGCCAATCCATGCATCACCATTCTTGTCGAAGGCAATGGACGAGACTTTGTCGTCTGTCAGCCAGCGTTTGCTGAAGCGCAGGGAGGGATGGTAATTTTTATCAAAACGCACTATCCCAACATCCGTTCCGACCCACATTGTCCTGTCGGGCGAAAGTGAAATGCAGTAGACCATGGCCGAAGACAATCCTGTTCTAGGAGTAATTCTTTTTATCAGTTTGTCGTTGCTGCGCACCGATACGCCGCCCATTACACCCACCCACAAATTCCCTGAAGGTGCAAAATAGAGCGCTTTGGCATAACAACTAATCAGTTCGGTGGTATCTTGATAGAGCTTAGTCTTCCCATCCATAAGGCGGTACAGTCCGGCATCTGTGGCCACCCAGAGTACCCCTTTTTTATCCTGAACTGCATCCCGGACTGACCTCGGAATGTCGTAGTGTTGTACCTCCCATTTGCCTGAAGCAAGGCGCCAAATACCCCTGGGACCCAGGGCAAATGTACCCGTTTCACTGGTAGAAATAACTGATATCGGTGGCTGTAACCCATCCTCTTTCCGTAGAGCGCCATCCCGGTAGGTATAGAGCCCATTCCAGGTTCCCAACAAGATGGATCCATCGGTTTTGATTTTTACAGCGTAGGCAGGGCCGCGATCATCACCGGATATCACAGGATCCCAGGATGCAGCGTTGAATGATTTTCGGTAAACTCCATTTGCGGTAGCGATCCATATATTTTGTCCGTGATCGACCGCGATGCTGCGCACCTCGTTGGCTTGTTTGTCATTTCCTACCGAGAAGGCAGTATGCGTCTCTTGCACAAAAGGGGTATCGCTGACGGTTAATCCGGAATTGGGAATAGATGGCTTTGTGTTTGTTACACAAGAAATTAGCAGTGCCATCCAAGTAAATATAGCGCACAACAGCAGCAGTACTGTTAGGGATTTTTTTTGCATGTCAATGAATATGTAGTAGTTAATAGCGGAACGGATTCGGAGTGCAAGGTAAGAGGAAAATAGCTAAAAATTACCCAGGTTGGTGAGGATTTATTAATCTATGAATGAATTTCCATTCAAATTATATTTTCGGAGTAGAATGTCTTTTATTCTTCTCCAAAATAGTCGTTGTCAATACGTTTAATCTCAAAAATTGTGGCAGTGGATACTGCAAGATTAAAATCGATCATAAAATCAGCTAGTTGTTCTCCGTCTATTAATACTATCTTAGTATCGTTTCTTGGTTGATAATCTCTTGCTTCTTTGGTATACCTTGAAGTGGTAATAAATACTCCCTTTTTTGCTCCTTGCCCTGCAAGCGCTCCAATAAATTTTTGAATTTCAGGACGACCTACTACATTTTCCCATCGTTTCGCTTGAATATAAATTAAATCAAGACCCAATCTATCTTCTTTAATTATTCCATCAATACCTTCATCTCCAGAACGACCGATTGATTGTCCAGCGTCTTTTATTGAACCACCATACCCCATTTTGACTAATAATTCAACAACTAGTTTTTCGAAAAATGAAGGATTGCAACTTCTTATTTTAAGAAGTAATTCCTGTGCTAAATTTTTTCTGATTTTCAGATAGCTATTTTCTAATGTTTCTTCCGGTGTTGCAGAAAGTTGTGTATTTTCTGCGTCTGAAGATGGGTCCTCTTCTTTGACTCGACCAGTTTTTTCTTGATAAGTAGGAATAGTTTTAAGAATTCTTAGATTGATTGCTGTCGGATTACTTTCAAGAATCCTTTTTCCTGCCTCCGTGATCTTGAAATAGCTTCGTTTTGTGTTTTCAAGTAATCCAGCCATTTTTAAATGTGATTTGGCCCAAGCTACTCTATTTGGGAAAGTCTTGGCAACCCCACTTGGTAGATATAGATTTATTTCTTCATCAGTTAGACCAAATAGTCTAGCAATCTTTTCATTTGTTTCAATGGTTGAATGTTCTAATCCGTCCGATAAAATATTCATTAACGGAAGCATTATTTTTTGAAAGTCAGGTATCATTTTAGGAAAGTATTCTTATGTTAGTATTGATATCCAGTCACTTGTCTGCAATCTTAATTTCTATTATATCAATTAGTCTTGAAACAGGTTCAAAATAAGAAATTACCATTTCTTCAGTGAAATCAAATCATCTTTACTTCCTGTCATACAATTCTAATTCCTTCTTTTTTGATATTTGAAAACAAAGGAGATGCGTTATGTTTTGTTAACCAATCCTGTTTTGAGTAAATTAATGGTGAAAGCACTTCACCAGTTTCAAGTTCGATTTCATAAAAATTGTCCATGAATCTTGTTTCAAAATCAAATGAAACATTTTGAGCGTTCAATAATACTAAAAAATCCCAGTCAGAGACTTTTTTTGAAGTTCCTCTGGCTCTGGATCCATACAAGTAAACCTCTGAATTTGGAGCTGTCTGGTTCACGACATCAACAACTCGTTTCAATATGATATCTCTCTTGCTCATAACGCAAATATATGATTTATAGTAAACTTAAGCAATTTTGCATGGATCTTTTTGTTTGAAAACCAATAACGTAAAATTTTATTTGTTGCTCATCTAAAACTCCAATATCCCTTCCTGCTTAAGATTTTCGTAGCTGACATGGGATAGGGAAACTCCTGCGGAGTTCTTCTTAGCTACTACGCAGCTTTCCCCTCCCGTCCTCCGGTTGAAACCGGAGGTTATTCACAGGAAACTCCTTCGGAGTTCTTCTAAGCTACTACGCTGCTTTCCCATCCGGTTGAAACCGGAGGTTATTCAATGGAAACTCCTGCGGAGTTGGTGCGTTGGGAAATTTATCATGATTTGCCCGGCAGGGCATTAAGCTTCATAGAAAAATCAATAGTTGGAGTGCGGTTTTCCCGCTAGGGAATACACCATTCAACACAAACAGCTAAATAATAATAATACATTAAAAGCCCACCTGAGTTTATCCCCATACGGGGAAATCCCATCTATTTTGACTTGATTTTCTATTGACATTGATGCCCTGGCGGGCAAGGGTTAACGACTATTTTATCCCGTAGTGATCGCGTAAGATTTTACTGAAGAGCTTTCCCGGCAGGATATATTTAAGAACAACGGCGAGCTTTTGTTCCAATGATGCGATGATGTACCGGTGGCAGGGATTCTTGTTCTCAACGATACGGACCAGTTTTTTTGCCAGGATGTTGGGGTCCCAACCTTTGGATTCGTCATTTTCGATGATCGAGAGTGTCTTTGTAAATTGCGCCTGATAAGGATCACCATCCCCGGTAGGTGAGAGAAATCCCCTGCGGTTGGCCGAATTGCTGGTGTGGAAATCGCCGGGATTAATCACCACTACCTTGATGTTGAATTGCTTGACCTCCATCCGGAGCGCTTCGCTGAAACCCTCGATGGCAAATTTTCCGGCCGAGTAGATGCCCTGGTAGGGAAGGCCCATCAATCCGCCAATGGAGCCAAAGTTGATGATGGTGCCTCCACCCTGTTTGCGCATGGAAGGCAGTATGAACTGGGTTAGTTGGACGAGTCCCAGAAAATTGGTGTGCATCTGAAGCCGGATGGTCTCGAAGGGAAGCGTCTCGATAGGCCCACCGGTGTGCATCCCTGCGTTGTTGATCAGCACATCAATTCGTCCTTCGTTTTGAAGCACCGTTTCGACAACGCTCTTGATCAACTTGCCATCGGTAAGGTCCATCAACAACTCTTTCACAAGGGGGTCGGAACCAGCGGCTTTGCGAACCGTTCCGTAAACCGTGTGTCCGGCTTTTGCCAACAATGATGCTGTCTCTTTTCCGAAACCTGAGGAGATGCCAGTGATTAGAACAACTTTTTTCATGAAGCGGTTTTTAAAATGTGAAAATTGGGAAATGTGAAAATATGAAAATTAAAACATCATACGTAAGTCAAGACCTTATCGTTCCTAAAATTTTCACATTTTCACATTTTCCAATTTTTCACATTTCCGGCGCTTATACCAGAATGCCCAGTTTTTTAGCAGCAGCGGTAATCTTTTCGATGGAAATATCAACCTGCTCCTTCGTATGGGTAGCCATCAGGGAGTATCTGATGAGGCTGTCCTCTTTTGGAACACCCGGCGAGACGACCGGATTGACAAATATGCCATCTTCCAAAAGTATTTTTGTGAGTGTCAGTGCTTTAACATCATCCCGGATGAACAGTGGGATGATGGGTGATTCCGATTTTCCGGTATCGAATCCCATGGATTTGAAGCCTTTCAAGGCATAGTTGGTGATATCCCAAAGATGTTTGATCCTTTCAGGTTCGCTTTCCATGATATCGAGCGCAGCCAGCACTGTTGCGGTCGATGCCGGGGTCATGCTGGCGCTGAAAATCAGCGTGCGGGAACTGTGTTTGATAAAATTGATGGTATCCTTATCTGAGGCAATAAAGCCTCCAAGCGATGCAAATGATTTGGAAAAGGTACCCATGATCAGATCGACACTGTCTGTCAGACCAAAATGTGAAGCCGTTCCAGAACCATTGACACCGATCACGCCCAGCGAGTGGGCATCGTCGACCATGATGGTGGCATTGTACTTTTTGGCCAGTTTCACAATTTGAGGAAGATTGACAATATCACCTTCCATTGAAAAGATACCGTCGACCACAATAAGTTTCAAGCTGTCTTTTGTACAGTGCTTTAATTTGCTTTCAAGCGACTTCATGTCGTTGTGTGCGAATTTCAGTACCCTGGAAAAGGAAAGCCGGCTACCTTCGATGATGGATGCATGGTCGAGCTCGTCGAGCAGCAGGTGGTCGTTTCTACCGGTTAGTACCGATACAACGCCGAGGTTAACCTGAAAGCCGGTACTAAAGCAAAGCGCCCCTTCTTTCCCTGTAAATTTGGCTAATCTCTCTTCGAGCTCAATGTGAATGTCGAGCGTACCGTTCAAAAATCGTGAACCAGCACAACCGGAACCATATTTATCAATGGCCTTTTTCGAAGCCTCTTTGATCTTTGGATGGTTGGTCAGACCGAGATAACTGTTCGATCCAAACATCAGGACTTGTTTGCCGTTAATCGTAACAACGGTGTCCTGATCCGATTCAATAACCCTGAAATAAGGGTAAATACCTGCCGCCATAATCTTCTGTGGCAGATCAAATTTTGAAAGTCTTTCCTGTAAAATTCCCACTTTATTTTCTTCTAAAGTTTATTTTTAGTCGCCAAATATAGCAAAAATGACTTGTGAAAAGGACAAAATGGTAGTTGTTTAGAAAAACCTGTCCCTTTCAAATGCTTATTTAGAGTTGTTCTTATTAAAGTTTTGTCCCTTTCACGAGGTTTCCGGCCTTTCTGGAGGTGTAATTTATTTTAATCTCTCCCTTTCCTTCTACCAAGAACTGGTATTCCGAGAACCCGTAACTCGGTACTGAAGTATAGATGGTTTCAGGTTTGTGCTCCTGGTAACTTATCTTGTTGTTTCTTAAGTCTGTGATTTTACCGGAAGCGACAACCTTTGCACCTGTAACTTTCAGCATATCCTGAGTATATAATCTGTTACTGATTGATTTGTAAGACATTGTTGGGAGCCCTTTGGCATTTTTTAGGCGAACTCTGACCTGATGAAGATTTTTACCTATTTCCTTTACATCGAAAATCTCCATGCTGATTTCCGGGGTCTGTTCCGAAGCATACAAAACTACCATGGAATTGCGGTGGACCAGATCAGGAAGCATAAATGGGTGTGGCAACCGGGAGCTCATCTTCACCCATCCTCCAATTTCGATGTCACCGAAGGTAGGATGTTTAAAGGGTTTCCACTCTTTGTACAACTCATTCAACCCAAGGTAGTCATTGAATTTGAGCAGTTCCCTGCTCTCTACGGGATTCCCTCCTCTTCTGCCTTGAGAGGCTTCGTTTTCTGCCGCAGGAACAACTGGCTTGTTAACATTTTCCCGGTAGGTTTCCTGGTTTCTCATGAAAAGTTCTCCTACAAACGTGTAAGAACCTTCCAGGTTGAACATGTGTGAATCGGTATCCCCGTGCGTGTCATAGAGATCGTACGAGGGTTGGTAAACGGTTCCCGGGGTCATTTTGAGGGCATTTTTACCAATAATGTCATAAATGGCAACATCTTTTGGATCTACGAATTCCGATTTGATAGATGGTGCACGCAACCACATTCCACCTGAATTGTGAAATGCAAAATTGACGATGATATTGGGACGTTGGTGAATGTATGCGGCAATCGCCTTAACACCAAGCGCGCACAGCGGAAAATTTCCTGCACCATTCTGAACATAATTTGGTTGCCAGTCATATCCCCAGTTGCGGTTGGCATCGAAATAGCCTTCGCCATCTTCGTTTATTTTTCCATCGTTGTCGTTGTCAAATCCTTCTGAACCCAAAAGTGTCCATTCCCCCTTTTCTCCTGGTTTTACCGGAATCATCAGCCTGGGGTCTTCAGGATCCGTTTTGTAATCGCCCAAAGGGTCTTTTATTCGCATCATACAGATGTTTCCATCGCCGTCCAAATCGTCCGGACCATCTTCATCCACCAGACCATCGCGGTCATCATCTTTTGGGATCCTGAAACTGCGGTCGGAACTGGAGGTTTGGGCATCCTTGAAGAAATGGTATCTTCCGTCGACATTGACTACCGGGATGATGTAGTAAGCATTCTTGTCGACAACCTTGGTAATCTTATCGTTCTCGCCATATTTGGTAAGCAGCATATTGGCAAAATAGAGACAAACTTCGCCGGCCTGTATTTCATTGCCATGGATGTTCCCGTCTACATAAACCCCTGGTTTTGAAAGAGCTTCACCGGTTTTTGCATTGTTGATGGTCAGGGCGTAAATTTCACGACCCTCTTCACTTTTTCCAACCACATCAAGTTTGGTAAGTTCGGGGAAGGTCGAATGTAGAAGCTTAAGCGCCTCAACAACATCATCGTAGGTGTAATATCTGTCGAACCGAAGGGGTATCTCAATCTTACCTTTATTTTCAGCCACTACCGTGAAGGCCGACAGGCAAATTGCGAACAATATGAATAATTTTCCCATAACTAACCTCCAATCTTAATTTGTCTTACAGTTGCATCGAAAAGTGGTGATTCGATGTGTGCCTTCAGGGCCTTCTTGTCTGTCTTGATGGTCCAGGTAAGTTTTTTGACCTGATTGCCACCTATATCGCCCAGTGGTGTTCGGGCGTATCCTTCTAATAATTGTAGGTTTTCACCTTCAAGGATAACCACCACCGGTGCAGGTTGCCTATTTTTACCGCCCATTGCAGTTGGGTAAGGCAGGAAACCCCTGTTTTCGACAAACAATTCGAGTCTGTAAACACCGGCTCCCAAATCGGTCACCACCTCGTTCATCAGATGAAGATCGGGTAGTTTTTTAGAAAGGGTCAACAGCCATGGAAGTTGGACTTTGCACAAAGAGTCGATCTGTGACACAGGTGGGGTAGAGTTTACAAAGGGTGCGATACCTCCAATTTCGACCTTTCCAAGAGTTGGGTGGGTATAGGATTGCCATTTCACAAATCCTGCACCGTTTAGTTTTTTGTCAATATAAGCCTGGAGGTTTTTTTCCCTTTCATCGGGATCTGTGGTTCGCGGAATGGATTCCCTGGATGCATTCTCTTTTGGGACCGCCTCTTTGTTTTTTTGTTCGGACAGTTTTGGCGGAGTGAATAGGTTCATGCTAAAAGATGGAACCCCCAGATGATAGTAAGCCCAAAGTTCAAAGGAACCATCCTTGTCAGTGTCAGCAGCCAAACGGTCTGTTGAAAATCCTTTTGCTTTTAGGTAAGCTTTGTATTTTTCGGAAAGATCCGTGTAAAATTTCAGGTCATCATCCAGGGGATTGACAGTGGCTCCGAGTCCAAGAAATTCTGCAACTGTCTCTGCATTCATCTCCCTTCCACCACGACTGGGCATCGCCGCTTTGAAAATTTCAACAGCCTCATTCATGGTATAGGTCTTTTCAGGATCGGCGCCAATGCGCGATGCAAAACGTGCAGGAATCTTTAGGCTCTCCATGTTGGCTCCCCCTTTCCGTCCAACACGCGGAGGCGCCATGCAGAAATCGGAAGTTCCAAGGGTGTAAACCATGGCAATTTCGGGATGGTCGAAGATAAATTTCATGACCCCGTAGGTTTCAGGGGCTTCGCCGGGCCATAATCCGGCGTCTCTGGCATTGGATTTAAACAAATGGGGAAAATTGATTCCCGGATTGATTCCGCCCGGGCCGTCTTCATTGATCTCTCCGTCACCGTCGTTGTCAATTCCCTCCGGATAGAGTTTGTATTTTCCCCTTTCCCCTTTGGCAGGGTCGGCCTTGATCATGATCCTGGGATCTTTGTCAGAAATAATATAGCTTCCTTCAGGATCCTCCGCCCTGATTTTGGTGATCAATCCATCGCCGTTAAGGTCTTCTGGACCATCTTCGTTGAGTTGGTCATCCTTGTCATCATTGACGGAAGAATCGTTAACCGTTCGTTCCCACTTAACATTTGAGAAGTAGCCAACAGTCGCATCGGGATTGGGCAATGGCAGGATCATCCATTTTAACTTCCTTGTATAATTGGCCGAATCGAGAATCATCTTTGCCAGAAAAAGCGCTCCTTCTGTCGAGAGGGGGGTTTTTCCTTCAAAATTTGCACCAACAAAAATGGCAGGGACATTTTTTAGATCTTTCCCAATTTCCAACACGAACACAGGCTCACCGCCGGGACTCTCCGCAATTTTGTGAAGTGCAGCAGTGGATGGTGATTTTTGCTGCAACATAGTGAGCGCTTTCTGAACTTCGGAATTGGTTTTGTACTTGTCGAACGATAGGCCATTTTGAGCCTGGAGATTTGCCCCAACCGCAAGAATAGCCAAAACCAGCAAGTTGCATAGTACATTTTTTATCATCTGGTATAGTTTGAATGGAAAACCCGGGATGAGTTTTATTTACAGTATGTGAAAGTAGGAGATAATTTTTAAAATATTATCCTCTGACCCACATTATTTTGTAAAACAACGAAGAAGGATCAATCTTCCCTGTTTTCAAAATCCATTCAAACCAAAGAAATTATTGTAAGTTTTCTGGAATACAGTTACTTAAATGAAGATTTTAAATTGGACTCAAGCCACTTGTTGATCATTTGCAATCCGCTTAATGCCGAACTGTCGTTGGGACGAATGATTAACGCTTGCTGGAACAATAATTTGGCATCGGTATGGCTGAAAGTATTCAGCTTAGACCATGCCAGCATAATGACGGAATCGTAATCGAGCGGATAGAGGTTGACCACTTTCTCGAATAGATTTGTGGCGGATTTGTAGTCTTTTCTGTTGAAATAGATTACGCCAAGCCAATAGTTTGCAGTTGTATTAAGGGGATCTATTTTTAGTATTTCCTGGTATTGCTCTTTTACTTTCTCCCAATTTTCGATGGCGCTCAAAGGCTTGATACATCCCAGTCTGGCCTCTATGGCATAAGGTTTTAATGCAATTGCTTTTCTGTAAAAGGTGATAGATTCCCCATATTGCTTGGCCAGGTAATTTAGCCATCCCAAACGGATATTGGAGATGTAATCGCCCGCCTTATAAACAGGCTTCATCTCATCTATCGCCTGAATATAATTCTTTTGATTTTCTGCAATATAGCTCTTGCTAAAGGCTGCCTGTATTTCTGTAATATTTTGGGCATGCATAACAAATGATATCAAGAAGAGTGATATCGTTAATCCTAGTTTTCTTAAAGTTTCCATTTTAGTCCTCCTGAATATGAATATTGATAATAGTAATTATTTGTGGCACTGTTATTTATTTTTTGTTGATCGAATGTGAAATTGCCCAAAACTGACAAATGTTTGCCAATGAAATAAATCAGGGAAATCCCACTCCTGAATACTGTTGGGTCTACGGAGTTGTATACGTAAAGTGAATTGAATGTGTTGTAGTTTTTCAGGTTTCCAAGTGTGATATTTCCTTCGGTCCAGAGGTTTTTCGAAATCTTCAGTCCGGCTGTTTGAGAATAGATGGCCCGAAGCGATTTGCTTTCCGACATACCTACCAACGATCCGGTAAAATAAACAGTTGATTTTCCTGGCAGCACCATTCCTGCCTGTAATCCAACCTGTTTGGTCGTGACCGATGAAGCTTTCAGGAAAGATGCATTAGCCTCAAAAGTGAAACGGTTGATATGGGTGGAGACTGCGAAAAGTCCAAGATTTCCGGGATAGGATTGATTGCCAATCTTTGTAAAAAGGTGATGATAGGCGCCTTTGATCTGTATGACCGAATTAAGGTTCCATTTTAAAATGGCCACGTATTCCGGTTGTCTGGTAAGGACGTTACTGATGATCTGATCGTAATAGGAAAATCCCTGGTAGAGCGAAACGGCATAACCCAGGTCCGATTGAATTCCGAACCTGTAATAATTTTGGTTTGAACGCGTGGTGGTCTGATTGGTCTTCAGGCTAAACTCAGTATCGACATAATCCACTGATTTGAATTTTACTATACCTAATTTAAATTTTGTCTCTGCAGAAAGTTTGCCCGCATAGAAACGGCTTTTTTCGGAACCGGAATTTAGGGCCGAATAATAGAGGTATTCTTTGGTTAAGTCATCGTGCTGATCAAAGGTGAGCGCCTTTTCATATTGAATTCCGGCGGATGTATAGTCGCCAGTCATAAAATAGGCGTAGCCTGCACGCTGACGCATAAATTTGGAGTCAACGCCTTCGTTGAAAGCAACATTTGACAGGGTAATTAATCTATTCCACTCACCCTTCAGGTAATACTGATAAGTGAGGCTGTCCGCTTTTTGAAAGCCAAGCCTGGCCTGGGAGAACCCCAAAATTGGAAAGAACATAAACATCAGGATGAGGAGCTTATACATGTTGCTTCAATTTTAATCTTGTTGTGTAGGAAGGTAAATTTTTCAATTCTGTTGTTATCCAGAAGGATTGTTCCACTGCATGCTTTCCTTGTTTTGCCAAAAATGGAGAGGTCTATTTTGGAAGTAAGTGTTAAGGATTGTGGTTGATACGGGTCGTCACTTCCCGTCTGCAGCATGGAATATTTGGCTTTGACCCTGTTGGCAAAAGGGGCAATAAAATCATTGATCCAGATCATTCCATTTCTATTTGGTAATGTATTCAAAGGCAGTTGATCGACAATCTCCAGATTCTCGTAATGACCTAACAGTACCTTGAAAGCCGTGAGGTAAAAATAATAGAGTAATGAGTTTTTGCTTCCGTAGAAGGTCGTAAAATATAACATGTTTCCATCATTGACATAATAGGCAGAACTATTTGTCGTGTCGCAATAGAGATAGCTGTTGTTGTACGCATCGGTAAAGGCTTCCCATTTATTGAAATGTTCCAATCCGGATTGATCAGTATACCTAAATTTCAACAGCGTACCTGGAGACAGATCGAATGCCCTCTTCAACAGGTTGTCCGTTCGAACTCCGGAAATGATCTCACCTTCGACGGGGAGCGCAAATGAAAACAATTTTTTGCCGTTTGATCCTGCCCCAAGGTAATAGGAGAATGGATAGCTGATCGTTTTGGTACCTGGTTTTGGGGAGGCCTGAACCTGAAAATGCAGGTGCGGCTGAGGAGAACGTCCCGAATTTCCGCAATTTGCAAGGATATCCCCACACTTCACGTGATCACCTACGGCAACCTTGAAGCTATCTTTCCGCAGGTGGGACAATTGAGTGTACAATCCTGGTAAGTGTCTTATGGTAATGGTATTGCCCCAATTGTTCAATAGGTCTGATTTTCCAATATCATTGTCTTCGATCCCGTCAATAATCTCCTCGACGACTCCATCAGCCGGCGCCAAAATAGGTTTGTTGTAGCAATGGTATTGTTCGCATCTGGTCCCATTGCCGGTAAAACTTTTCATCTCTTCGTCGAGTAGCATAAAATCAAATGCCTTGCCCCATTCACCCTTGTGGGTATATTGGCCATTGTGCCCCTGACTAACGATCCACTCTCCCCAGAATGGCAAATGCAAAGGATAGTAAAGCAATTGTGCCAGCCTGATCTTGTTGTTCGCGTAACTATACAGATTGGATTCCGGACTGTAATTCTGAATCGGCGTAAGGATCAATCCTGCAGGATTCCTTCTCAACATAAGAAAATAGATAAAGTATATGACCACCACTGAGAACGGGAGTGAAAAAACCGGCAGTTGTATCCCATTAAATAATTTGGTCATAAAGAGAAGCACCAGCGAGGTAAGTGGTACGAGAAGAATTGTCCACAGATAGGATTTTTTGGATGGAATCACGAAAAAGCCTCCAACTGCCAGTGCCGTCATGATATAATTCGCGCCGATGTTGTAATAAGAGAAGCCGGCAGTCGCTGAACCAGTAAAGGAAGCGAAGAAATAAGCGGTGAGAAATCCAATGATTGAAAGGGTGAAGGCAATTCGTGAGCTGATGAGCAATAATACACTGATTAATAATCCTGAAAGTAGATTGTTTTGGAAAAAAATAGAACTCAGGGAACGCAAGTAAGTGTCTGACAGCTTGTTGATTGTTAGTGAATCAATGGATTGCAGAAAATTTACGAGATTGCTTCCGCCAACAGAATAGGCTTCATTGATCCAGTATATATTCCTTTGGGTGAGACCAAGGTTCTCAAAGGAAGAGGAGGGGAGCACAATCAGCCAGAAACCTATCACGAATGGAATACTCAGATGTGGTAATCCATATTTTCCAAGCCATCCACCTAGTGTGACTGATAATATCAAAGTCAGAAGAACTGCCAAAAACAACAGGCTGAAATAGACAAAACCCGGATCAAAAAAGGTGCCCATTCCCAGGCCGATCAACAGTGCATTAAAACTGTACAATCCTTGCCTGAGCTGAATTTTATCAAATCCCATTGTGTTGGCAATCAGAACGGCAGTCATGGTGGCGATCAATCCGCTTAACCCGGCATAAAAATTGAAAAACGAGAGGACGATCATCCCGATTGCAAACAACCTGTTGTTCAAGAAGAAAACAATTGAATAACTATTCAGCGCAGCAGGCAGAATCAACTCATTTATCGTACCCCAGTGTCGTTTGATATTCATTGGGAATTGAATGTATAATCTATTTATGGCTGTTTAAAGCTTTGTTTCTCATGGTATTCAGACAGGTTTCCCTTGCCGGATCAACTGTTTTTCGACAAATGATGCGGGACAATTTCCACACTTTCCAGATATTCCAGTGTCTCAGCCTTACGAATCAGGTGGGGATGACTGCTCTGGTCCAAAAGGACAATGTTGGGGCGCAATGTTATAAATTGCATCCACTGGGTCATGTTATAAGCACCCACTTTGTGGACAACCAAATGATCACCCTTCTTCAGCAGGGGAAGCACCACATTTTCACGAATGACATCAATGTTCATACATAGTGGTCCATACAATACGGTCTCTTCCGTATATTGGCCTCCTTCTTGGGCAGGGGTAACCTTGTGATCATACCAGAATGAGGTAAACAACGAGTTAACCCCAAAATCCATAACAGTGGAGCTGCGGCCATCAGATAGTCGTTTGTTGGCCAATACGGTACCAAGAAGATATCCCGCATCGTCGATCAAAGCTCTTCCGGTCTCAAGAATCAGCAATGGAAGTTCCTCCTGCCTGAAGCCAAATCCAAGGATAACATCCGTAATGGCATCTGCAAATTGATCGATGCCAGGAACAGTATCAGTACCAGGTAGGTATGAGCCTTTCAGTGTATTCGTAGAAGGAAATCCGCCCCCGAGATCCAGGTATTGGATGTGTCTGCCAAATTTCTCACTGATATCCCATGAGAGTTGGCACAGTTTTGTGGCAGCAATGGCATAGGCCGAACTCTCCATCATAAACGTACCGATGTGGCAGTGCAGGCCTACCAGGTTCAAATGTTCACAGCTCATTATTCGCGATATGGCTGTCCATGCTTGTCCATTTTCATAATTAAACCCAAAACGGTCCCATCTGGGATAAATTCCAGTATCCATGTTTACACGGATCGCAACTTTGGGTTTAAGTTGAAACTCTTCGCTCAATTTGATGAGTGAATACAATTCATCGAAATGGTCAATGTGGATGAGTGAGTTGTTTCGGGCGGCAGTGACCAATTGATCATCTGTTTTATCAGGACCATTGAATATGATTTTGCTGCCGGGAACGCCATTTGCGAGTGCCTTTTCATATTCGAAACCTGAAACTACCTCTGCCCAGGATCCCTCCTGGTGAAATACCTTGCAAACGGCATTCAGGTAATTGGTTTTGTATGACCAGGCAAACTGGACTTTCGGATAGCGTGTCTTAAATACACGGGAAGCGTGCTGATAATTCCTCCTGATCTGTTTTTCGGAGATGACGAACAGCGGCGACCCAAACTCTTTGATCAGCTCTTTTACGCCAACACCTTCGAGGTTTGTAACAACTTCATTCTTTGCCTGTGTGCCAAATTTGTTGACAAAACCAACATTCAGCTTTTTAATGATTGGACGTTCGTATCTTAATTTTTCCATTTTGATATCATTATCCTTTACCCTTTATCCTTTATCCTTTATCCTTTATCCTTTGTCCTTTTCCTACAACTCCCCTTCACCTGATATTTTCTGAAATTCACTTACATCGGTAATCAGGTCCCACGAATACCTGATAAACATTTTTCCTACCTCGTAAGTTTGAAAGGGATCAACATGCTCACCCATAGCCATTTTTACAAGCGTTGCAGGTTGGTTTTGTCCTGCTGCCGCTGTAAGATAGATCCAAGCCGGGAAACGTGGGTTTACTTCCATAATGTAAGAAATCCCATCAGCCGTCTGCATGATCTCCAGTTCGCATCCGCCCCTCCATTTGGTTACTTTAACAAATTTCTTTGCCAATTCGATGTAGGAAGCATCTTCAATGGTGATTCCGGCCCATGCTTTTCCCTTGTCGGTAATGTAAAGTTTGCGCATCGGAATTACACTGATGGTATTGCCTTTCCCATCGCCCAGTGCTGCGATGTTTATTTCTGTGCCGTTGATGAATTTCTGAGCAATGACTGGCAGTCCCCATTTGGCCTGCAATTGGTAAAAGGCCTTCTGGGCGCCTTCCAGTGTATTGACAATGGTCGCGTCATAAAATTTACCTTTGACCACAAGCGGATAGTCCAATTCGGCAACTGCTTTGACCAGATCGGTAACATGGTTAATGATGCGGTCTTCTGGGACCATAATCTGGTGCTTTTTGCCGAATTTGGATAAGATCATCTTATGACGTGCTTCAAATTGTTCCAATTCCGGTAGAAAAGAACGAATACCCAGGTTCTCAAGCTCTTTTCGCAACTTAATGAAGCTAAATAACTCGGCATCGAAGTTTGGAATTACCAGATCCAGTTTCTCAGCTTGATGTATTTGAATCAGTCGTTGGAGTAAACTTTCAAATCCCGCTGAAGGATAGGGAATCTGATATGTTTTGTCGACCAGTTCGTGCATGTATATTCCTGGCTCTAATGCCTCATAACTGAGTCCTATGATACGAACCTCAAAATCAGAACATTCCCGGATAGCGCGAATAACGGCAACACCAGGCCCGGGACTGTCGATGGCATTGAGCCCGGTAACCGCAATTACCAGTTTTCTCTTGCCTTTAATGTCGTGTGATGTTACCATTTTATGATGTATTATTAATTTGCTCCTACTCAACTACTCACTCGTCCAGTAAATTGTGGTCCCTTAGTTGGGAAAAAAAGTCATCAAGGTCCTTTTCCAACTGATTTTTTTCCACATCATATTTTGCACAGATCAGCTCAATGATCTCGTTCCGGGACTTGTCTTCTTTGAAAAAGGCCAAAATCTCCGATCCTATGGAATTTGAGGAAAAAGAATCCCCTGATCCGGGATTAAAAATAAACCCTGTATCGCTGGTAGCTATATTTTTTTTAAACCGCATGACGTATGATTGTTGGAAGGTAAATGGAGATCTAATAGCTAAAAATCAGTTATATATAGAATGTTTTGTCAAGGAATTTTTGAAAATTCTCTTTGTATTGTTCACCTATCGGGATGTATATTTTTTCATCGAAGATGATCCTGTTCCTTTCAATCACTTTAACCTGATTTAAGTTGACGATGAATGACCGATGCACACGCATGAACAGGTTATCCGGTAACATTGTTTCGATGTTCTTCATTCTCATCAGGGTAGTCAGGGGCTTCTCCTTGATCTGGTGGATGATTATGTACTCATTGGATCCTTCGATGTATTTTATATCAGCAAGGAAGATGCGGATCAATCTGTGTTCGGCCTTTACGAAAATGTAATCTGTTGCCGCCTGCAATAGCTCGGGAGGTCTGGTATTTGCATCATACCAGGACTTTGCTTTGTTGGCGGATTTTAAAAACAAAGCATAACTAATGGGCTTCAGGAGATAGTCAAGGGCATCAACCTGAAATCCTTCAATGGCGTACTCGCTGTAGGCGGTCGTAAATATGACCGGAATTTTCCTTTCCAGCGACTTAACAAAATCCAATCCATTCAAGTCTGGCATGTTAATGTCGACAAAAAGAAGGTCAATGTCCCCTTCCCTAATGAAGCGCAGCGCTTCAAAAGCACTGGAACAGAGGGCGATGGTTTCAAGATAAGGTGTTTTTGCTATGTATGCACCGATTTGTTTTAATGCCAGTGGTTCATCATCTATGGCTATACATCTGATTTTCATGTTGATATATTTTAATGTGAGATGTTTTATTTATTCAATGGGTACACTTAAATTGACTTGGTATTCGGTATCTGTTTCGTTCACTTCGTAAATGAAATTGTTGCCGAAATGAAGTTCCAAACTCTTCTTAACATTGGCTATTCCAATGCCTGAATATCTCTTTTCCGGGTTTGAGGCCTTGGGGTGTTTGCTGTTCTTTATGATACAGTTTATTTTATTGTCGGATATTTCGATGCTAAACAAAACAAAAGAATCCTTTTGGTAGCTTACACCATGTTTAAAGGCGTTTTCCAGCAATGAGATGAAAAGCATGGGTGGAATTTGCAGGTCAGGAATTCCCTCAGGCACCTCCAGGGCAACTTTAACATGCTTGGAAAAGCGTAGCTGCATGAGTGAAATGTAGCTTTCAATAAAGCCTATCTCCTTTTTCAAACTGGTATGACCCTGAGAAGTCTCATAAAGCAGGTACCGCATCATGGTGGAGAGACGAATTACGGCGTCTTTGGCATCCTCGGTATTCAGATCTATGAGCGAATGAATGTTGTTGAGGGTATTCATGAAGAAATGCGGACTTACCTGATGACGTAGAAAAGCAAGTTCTGTCTTGAGTTGTTCCTTTTCAAGGTCTTTCTGTCTGTCTTCAGCGATCAGCCATTGTCCGATAACTTTAAACGTTGTGCTACTTCCTACAACCAAAAATGAGATGATCAAATTGGCAATGATCACCAGCGACATGGAGTTGTAATCGGTAACACGTTCGGGTTTAAATCCTATTGGTGCAGGCATGCCCGAACCCAATTCCATCGGGATGCCTGATCCAAGGTTCATTGGAGGCATCTTCAACGGTTCGGGGAATAAAATAGAATTAAAAAACAGTCCGGCTACAGAGACAACCAATATCATCGAAATAGCCGAAAAAATGTAGGTTTTATATTTTTTGCTGATCAGGTATTTCGGAATCAGAAGTAAAATATTGATTAGGAAAATCATGAAAAACCCAAAAATGCGGAACCATTCCGAGAGTAGTTTATCCCAGTCAAGTGTTGCATAACCCCATTGGTTGAAAAATGGGATCGAAAATATCCCAATCCAGATTATGCCGAATAGCAGAAATTCAATTACCTCTATTTTGTAAGATTTGTTCATCTTTTATGAATCCATCCAAGTATTCAATCAAAGATAGCGTTCCATAGAGAGTAAACATGAAAAATCAGTAAAAAGCTAAATGTAATCAGTAAAAAGTTGATTTTTAACCAGTATTCACTGAATTAAATGATTATTTTACTGATCGGTGGATTTCAATTCTTTCAAACAATCCCTGCATAGGCAATCTTCATAATGACATGCCAGGTGATCCAATAACGTGTCTGTTATCTCCACCTCAAAGCATTGACAATTCGATGTTCCTGTGCAAATATGGTTTTTGTTGCAGCGCTCACATGCTTTGGGCTCATATTTGGAAAGTATCGGGTAAAAATTAGTCATGTGGATTAGAAAAACACCTCTGTTCGTATATTTTCCGGAGCGATTCCCTGCAGCTCGAGATATCCTGAAACTTCACCAACCATTCCGGAATTTCCGCAGATGTAATAGATCGAATCTTTTCTGATTTCCCGTCCTTTTAGATAATTGGTGACTCTGCCAAAATAATTTACACCCTGATCCCTGGATGTACAAGCTTTGTAGCACCCGATAGGATAATCTGCCGAGTCGTAGGCTTCCACGTTGTGCTTTACACCGTGAATAACTTCACAGTTCAGTCCCGGGTTCGATAAAACCATGCTGTGGAAGGGAGAGATCCCGGTACCGGTGGCCACAAAGGTAAAATGGGCGCCTTGGTTTAAATCACGGTCCCTTAAAATAAAAAAACCGAATGGGCCGGAGATTTCCACTTTTGTGCCAATTTTAATGTATTTCAACTCCTTCGAGAGCTTTCCGTTGGTAACCTCCTTGATAAGCAAATCGATATATGGTGCATTTTCCTCACTGTAAATTGAATATTCACGGGCCATGTTCTCTCCAGGAATGTTTAGCACCAGGTATTGGCCGGCCTTGAATTCAAAATTGTTTTTTTCTAGCCTGACAATATAAGTCGATTCAGTTAAGTTTATAATATCCTGTATTTTACTGTGGGAAATTTTTTTCATTCGGGTAAAGAAGGAATTTTTTTTGTGCCTTAATTTTGGAGCCTGGGCCGCGATATAGTGAATTTGTTGCATCTTATAAATATTAAGCATAAATATGTTTTTCAGCATGGTAGGAGGAACGTACAAGAGGACTGCTTTCTACCATTTTAAACCCTTTCTTTAGGGCCGTTTCCCGGTAATTGATAAATACTTCCGGTTTTATATATTCTACCATCTGCAAGTGATGAGAAGATGGTTGCAGATACTGTCCGATGGTCAGCACCCTGCAGCCGGCAAGAAGAAGGTCATCCATTGTTTCAAACACCTCCTCTTCGGTTTCCCCCAAACCAACCATGATGCCTGATTTTGGAACAATCCCGGATGCCGCTATGATTTCCAACACCTTCAGGCTCCTGTCATACCTGGCAATATCCCTTACTTTTGGGGTAAGCCTTCTGACAGTTTCCATGTTGTGGGATATGACCTCCGGTTTGGCAACCACAATTTTGTTGATCAATTCGGCCTTTGCATAGAAATCGGGGATAAGGGTTTCCATGGTAATGTCGGGATTTAAATCTTTTATTGTTCTGATTGTCAGTGCCCAAAACTCGGCTCCTCCGTCAGGAAGGTCATCCCGTGTTACCGATGTAATTACACAGTGCCTGATCTTTAAGGCCTGAATGGTTTCGGCAAGCCGAAATGGTTCCTCCATATCGACAGCATCAGGGATCATGTTCTTAACATCACAAAACCTGCAATTTCTCGTGCATTTTTCCCCCAGGATCATGAAACTGGCGGTCGAGGCTCCCCAACATTCGGCCTTGTTCGGGCAATTTCCGCTCACACAAATTGTGTTTAATTGTTGTTTGGCCGCAAGATTCTTCAGGGTGATATACTCTTTGCCTGAAGGGAGCGGGGTTTTCATCCAGTCGGGAAGTCTGCGAATTGGAATGGTCATGAAGGATTAAAAAAGTGTAATAAAGATTGCCAGTGCAAGCAATGCATCAGTCAATAGAACTGTTACAATGTTGGCCCCTAGCGCCGGTATCAGTTTGTCAACATTGTTATAGAACTTCAAGGTCGTCTTTGTGGCAATGAATATGACAGGTAGAGGTAGAAGTCCTAGATAGAGCCAATAAGAGGAAATTCCTGCCAGCGGCAATATCAGGATGATGAGAAATGTGGCAACAACCCCGGCCGCATAAACAAATGCTGCATTTTTATATCCAAGTTTGATAACCAAATGTTTTCTTCCTCCCTGCTTGTCGGCTTCAGAATCAGGAAATTGGTTAAGCAACAGGAGTAAAGAAGTTAATATTCCCGGGGGAATTGAGATCATGATGACCTCGATGGGGAGCAATGTATTCCATGGTTGACCAGGGGTGGCGGTCAGCGCTATGAAAGTACCCAATACCACCATCGTACCAAGTGTCAATCCGGAAAACAGCTCTCCCAACATTAATTTTGTGAGTAGCGGAGTATAATATACAATGGAAAATGCACCTGTCAGCATGATGACGAACAGTGTCCAATGAACGACAATACCGAAGTAGATACCGATAGATCCAGCGATCAGCAGTGTGGCAATTGCGGCAATCAGTACGGACGAGGGTTCGGTAAATCCAGAGTTCATCATTCCGCTTCCTCCGCTGAAGGGGGTCCTTTTGGTGTTTTTATCTATCCCGGTAAGGTGATCCGAATATTCGTTGAAAAGGTTGACTGAGGCATGTGCAAGGACAGTTCCGAATATAATCAGGGAGGCATCAACCCAATTGACAGAATGGCCCGCTGGCAGATATTTATAGGCAAGTGCAATGCCAATAAGTACAAGGAGGACTGCAAGTACTAAGAAATTGGCCCTGATCTGATTGAGCCAAACGACTACTTTATTTGGATGTTGCATGATGGTTGAATAATTAAAGTTTATAAAAATGGTCTATAAATGATAATGCATTACGCTATACGTTTAAACGATAGTATAATCAAGATGATTCATTTTAAAGTAATTTTCGGCTTTGTGCTGATCGGGCGAAATGGCAAGAAGATATCCTCCTCCTCCTGATCCACATAGTTTTAAATAGAAATCTCCGCTCTCTAACCCATCTGAAAAATATTTTCTCATGCTTTCCGGAACCATCTTTTTGAAATGGGAAAGCTGGAATTGAGAGTATCTGGCAAGATGGGTCGGGAATGAACTAAAATCCTTGGCCAACAACGAATCAATTGTCTGATTTATTGCCGGGATATATTCTTTGTCGATCTTTGTCCTGAATTCTTTCTCTTGGTATTGTTCCATGAAGTAGGTGACCAGATCGCCGGTGTTTCCGGTTGAATGGGCATTGATGAGGAACAAAGAATAGGTATTGAAAAATGCCGTCAAATCCGGTTTGGTTACCGTAGTGTATCTGTTTTCAATGAGTAAGGCTCCATTGATCAGGGAAGTGAGCGGATCGATTCCGGAGCTGATTCCATGAAAACAAGCTTCTATTTCGGCAAGGTCAGACTGGATTTTTTGATAATCATTCAGTGATGTATCTGACGCATACTTATGGTACAATGCTGCTGTAAGCGCTCCGGAACTGCCCAAACCGGAGCATGGTGGAATGGAAGAATCAAAGTATATTCCCATGCTGACATCTTCCTGAAATTGATCCAACCTGAGAAAACTTACTTTATTGCTGTTTAATATAAAATAGCGAAGCAAACTTTTCAGGGATGCATTTGACCCGGCTTCTTCTGTGTTATGTTTGGCCGTGCTACGGTCCATCATCCTGAGCCGTCCCGAAAACCGGGGATAGGGGATCGAAAGCGCTTTAGAATTCAACAGAATTCCATACTCTCCAAACAGTAAAATTTTCGCCGGGAAATACATCTCAGAATTCTAATTCAGGGGTTAGTAACTTCGGTCCAAGCCCGATTTTGTCGTCGATCCAATGTTCGTTTTCACAGTAACGGATCAGCTTTTCCTTAACAAATTGAAGTACCATCTCCCGCTGATCTTCAAAATAGATCAGGTGAACATTTGGGCCGGCATCTATCGTAAAAAAGAGATCAAGGCCGGTTGATTCCCTGAATTTTTTAATCTCTTCTATGATTTGAAGCGTATTTGGCTGGAGCAAGATTGTTCCTGAAGAGGAGGTCATCAACAAGGCATGTAATGAAAGAGCTTCATTTTCCGCTATTTTAGCTACCAGATGATAATTATCCTCCGAAATAGCTTTGATCAATTCGCTTAAATTGTTGGTGGCCTGATTCTTTCTTCCTTCACGATAGGGATGGGCTGCCATCATTGCGTGCCCTAAACTACTGGATACCTGCTTCTCTTTGGCATTGACGATCAAGATAATATCCCTTGCTTGCTTAAGTCTGCTGAGCTCGTGCAATGGGAATGGGGTAGCGTACTGATCTGATGTGCCTTCCAGGGAGGCTACTGTTCCCCACGTGACGATTCCACCATATATCGAACGGGCAGCGCTTCCCGAACCTTGTCGGGCAATCACAGATGCCCTTCGAAAAAATTCCGTCTTACTTCGCTTTCTTTTTGTAACAATTTGTTCCAAGGTAACCAGACAGAGCGCCGCTGCTGCCATTGAAGAGGCGGAAGAGGCAATCCCGGCTCCATGGGGAAAATTATTTTCACTGTGAAAGGCCAATTTGTAATCATAAAGGAATGGCATTTCTGTCACCAAATGACTGAGAAGTAGATCTATTTTTTTGCCAAATTTTTGATTTAGTGTTCCATGGAAATAGTATTTCATGCCAATCTCCCCATCTGACTTCTCTTTTTTTCGGATGAACAAATAGGTTGTGGTGGATGAATTCTCCAGGGTGATGCTCATAGATCCGTTGTCGGGAAGCTGATTGGCCCTCTTTCCCCAATATTTGATCAGGGCTATATTGGAGGGAGCGCTCCATCCTATTTTTATACTCTTTTCATCCAATTGGACAATTTTCCTGCCCGTGATTTCTTCTGTTCTCATCTGTTGTCAAATAGTGATTGGTTGAATTAGCTTGGCAAAACAATTTCGTTGTATCTAAATATGGTTTGCAAATTTTTATTGTGGAAGTAGTTACGGACATAGTCCTCAGAGCGGTCGGAGGCGGCCAGTATGAAATCCCCTCCCCAGGCCCCCAAAGATTTTAAAGAACCTTCAAAATCATCGAAATACAATGACTTGACGGGTTCTTTGCGCACGATCCAGCCGATGTATTCCTCATGGAGTTCCAATAACCATTGGAAATTCTCAAAGTTTTGTGTATTTTCCATAGCTGATGTTAATTCAGAAATGGCCAGCAGATCATTTTCTGTGACCATTGTCAGATCCAGCCCATTGATACTTTGCTGGGAATTTTGTTTCCGGTTCAGGTAGACGAAATATAACTGCTGGTCAAACGATGGTTGAAAATTTGCTTTTCTGTAGGAGGGTTGGTCATTCCTGATCTCATAAATAATTGGGGAAGAGGATCTGGCACAAGCAATATCGTATCCGGATCCATTGAATGTCATTTTGTTCAATTCAAATGGATCGCAATCTGCCCATTCAGCTACATTTGAGATCAAGGTGCTGCTCGATCCAAAGCCCCATTCAGGGAGGAAATCCATGGCTGAAATAACATGGTACTCTTTCATTGAATCGAGGAAATATGGTTGAAGGGATTTTGCTCCCGCGAGGATGCTGCAAAGCGTACCGGAGATCTCAGGGGAAGTGGTCTCCATGACCCGAAGGTCGGGGAGGAGTATGGTAGCGGAAAACCAGGGGAAGTTATTGACTAATGACCTCCATTGGATGATGGACTTTCCCTCTTTTTCTTCCACTGAAAGGGATTGGCCATATTTGAGCGGAACAGCCAGGGAAAGTGCACCTTTCAATACAAGATATTCACCTGATAACATGAGTTTGGCGTGCGAAGTGAACCTATTTCCCCTGATAAAATTCATTGCTCTCCCCTTATTTTACTTATATAATCTTCTACGGCAGCATAACTTACGTTTGTTCCGCTAAAATGGATGATAGCGCTCTCCCTCTCGGAGTGATTTAACTTGAGTTGGCAAAGGATATTGGACAGGTGCATTTTCATGTGCCCCGCCTGAATTCCGGATGTAATCAGGGAAGCAATTGCCGCAAAATTACTGGCAAGGCCGGCCGCTGCAGCGATCATCATCAGCTTCCCTGCATCAGGGTAATTCAGGATGGCCAGTGTTTTTTGCACCAACGGATGAATTTGGGAAATGCCACCCACTGTCCCGACTGCCAACGGCAGTTCAAGTTCATACCTAAACATTTCATCCGAGAGTTGGACCTTACTCAGCCCTTTGTATCTTCCATCCCTGGACGCATAGGCATGAACTGAGGCAGCCGATGCCCTCAAATCGTTGCCCGTAGCCAGGAGGACTGCATCTACACCATTCAGGATTCCCTTGTTGTGGGTAACAGCCCTCGAAATATCCAGATTGGCAATGTCAACAGCTTGTTTGAATTTTGTGGCAAAGGCATTGCCATTCAGTTTGATGTGCCAATCAGTAAGGCTTTTGACCGGACATTCAACATAGCACCTGACCAAACAATCGGGGGTGTAATTGGAAAGTATTGACATGATAATTTCAATGCGATTATCACCGGAATTCAGTTCTGGAACCTGTAGCAAAACAGAAGCAATGGCTTCCAGGCAACTGTTGATAAAATTGGCCCCCATTGCGTCGCCAGTCTCAAAGGAAACATCGATCTGGTAATAATCCGGAAGTTGAGATGTTTTATTCAAAAGATGGATTTCTGTTATCCCGCCTCCCCTTTGTCTCATGTTCCGGGTCAATAAGTTGGTGGCCTCGAACATTATTTGTCTGATTTCCGGAAATATTTTTGAGAGTAAGTCTGAATTTCCATTCCAGGTGAAATGTACCTGACCTTTTTTGGTCATCGATGTGACCTCAGCCTTGAAACCTCCCCGCGTGACCCAATATTTTGCGGCTTTTGCAGCAGCGGCTACCACTGAGCTCTCTTCTGTGACAAAGGGTACCATGAAGGATTCCCCATTGATCAAAATATGGGGCACAATACCCATTGGAACAGGAAAGTTTCCAATGTAATTTTCGATCATATCGCTGAACAAAGACTGTTGTTCCGCGACGGGCGCTAAATAGTCTTCAAATTCACTCTTTCCATCAGTTGTTAATGAGGAATTTTCAACGATATAGTTCATCCGTTGTTCACGGTCTAACTTGGAAAATCCTGCAAATTGAGTCGTCATTTTAAAGACTGGTATTTTTGTTTTGGGGCCTCAGCGTAAGAAAGCTCATGGCCATTTTGTAACCCTCAATCTGGTCTGAAATAAACTGCTGCAAGGCAGAATAATGGCCTCTGCTGTAAGTCAAAAACAGGGAAGCCTGTGCATATATTGCCGGCACAATCGATTTTTGTACCAGGTAATATCCATCCAGATAATTGCGGATGCCCCCGGATATGATGAGCTGGTTACAGGTAAACTGGTAGCCCTTGAGAACCATTTCATTAATGATATCAACCATTTCGTTTGCGGTAACGCCAACATTCACAAATGGCAGATATTTTTTTGTCAGGGCGCTTGAAGTCCGGCTGTTTTCAACTTTTGAGAAATTTGTTCCCCCGAAAGCGCCAAATTCGATGGCAGTAAGTGGCAGTTCCATTAGCCGGTGAATACTCTCAGGTCCAAAACCTTGACCAACCTCTTTGACAATTACTTGAAAATCTGTCACATTCAGCAGTTTCTCTATGGTCTCGACGGGAGGGTTGCGAATGACATTGCCTTCGGGTTGAATCCACTCCTGGAGCGGATTTACATGAATAATCAGGCCATCAGCTTTTAACCTGTCAACCAGACGTCGGAGTTGATCCGTCTCCTTCTTTGCCAGAATCTCCTCGACCTGAGCGATTCCCAGATTGGCAAAGAGCGGATATTTGTCCCCTATAATCGGACGCATATTAAAATCGTTGAATAGGGTACTGTCATTGAGTAACATCCTGCAGGAACCCAGTCCCATGCCCAGCCCAAATTCGTTGCAGGCCATCGCAAGATTACGGTTGATGGTGCCGGAGAGGGCATTCCCACCGGTCATGCTAGATACCCAAATAGGCACTTTCATTATTTTTCCGGCAAAGGGAATGGGATCCGGTTCCCCCTTTGGAAAGGCTGAAATCATTGGCTCATAGTAGAAACGGCTATCCAATTCGTTGATGGCCGTTTGAGATTGAATGGCCAGATTGATATGGTCCGATTTGCGGTCCAGTCGATCCCGATCAACGAATTGTTTGATTTTTTCTTCCTGCAAGGCTGTTTTCATGAGCGAAAATTAAGTGATGTGACGCGAAATGACCATTTTAAGAATTTCAGAGGTTCCTTCGCCGATTTGAAGCAATCGCTGATCGCGGTAAAATCTTTCAATATGGTTTTCACGCAAAAATCCGTAGGCGCCATGGATCTGGAGTGATTCATCGGCCACCTCCTTTGCAATCTCTGAACAATAGAGTTTTGACATTGCAGCCTGCTTGCCGAACGGCAATCCCGCATCTTTTAATCGGCAGGCATGGTAAAGGGTGTTTCTTGCCAACTCAATTTTTGTCGCCATATCGGCCAGTTTGAAAGAAATAGCTTGAAATGCGGAGAGTGTTTTCCCGAATTGTTTGCGTTTTCTTGCATAATCAACGGCCATTTCGAAGGCCCCCTGAGCCAGCCCCAGGCCTATGGCCGCAATAGACAATCTTCCGGCATCCAGGGTCGAAAGCATGACTTTCAATCCCTCGCCCCGCTTTCCTAACAGGTTGTCAGCGGGAACCACACAATTGTGAAAATGTAACTTTCCGTTATCAACGGCCCGCCACATTAGTTTTCCTTTTATTGGTTCGGTGGAATAACCGGGAGTGGTACGTTCAACCAGGATGACGGACAGTTCCTTCTCCCCGTTTCTTAAATCTGTAATGGACTGAAGTGTTATACCTGAGGCAATGGAGGAGGAACTATTGGTGATAAATACTTTGGAACCATTGATGATCCACTGATTATCCACTAGCTTAGCTTCCGTTTCTACCCCTTTGGCATCAGATCCGGCATTGGTTTCTGTCAATCCGAATGCCCATATTTTTTCGCCCGTACACAATCCCGGTAAGAATTTCAATCGTTGCGCTTCCGTTCCAAAATGATAGATCGGGCCAATTCCCAGAGAGTTGTGGGCTGCTACGGTAGCTGCCGGAGAGCTGTCAATCCGGGCCATCTCCTCAATTGCAATGATATAGGAGAGATAGTCGAGTCCTTGACCGCCATATTCTTCAGGCAAGGTAATTCCAAACAACCCTGCTTCTCCCATTTTTTTCGCAAGTTCAACAGGAAATTCTTCCTTTTTGTCCTGTTCTATGGCAATCGGTTTAATTACGAGCTCCGAAAAAGCCCTGATCTTTTTTCTGTATTCTACAGTTCTGTTGTCTAATAATTCATTCATCTTAATCCTCTAAAAATATAAGTGGCATACGGTCTTCAACCTGAGTTCCCACACTTACTGCAATTTTTCTGATTCTTGCATCTTTGTGTGAGAGAATTTTGTTTTCTGATTTCATTGCTTCAATAATGAGCAACGGTTCATTTTTCTTGATTCGTTGATTTTCTTTGACGAAGATTTCCAGTATTTTCCCATGCATCGGAGAGGTGATATCGCCGGTTTCTAACGCTGAACCGTTGGCTGGACGGACACTGGTTTCCGGGTGATTTTTTAGTAAGCCCGGGAAGGTTATGTGATGCTGCCTGTTTTCATGGACGATCCGTAAATCCCCCGGTTGATCAAATAGGTAATAAAAGCTTTTTTTAAATCCATCAATAGAAATTTCAATGCAGTTTTCAGTGCAATGGTTTGCATTGAAATCGGTTCTTTTTCCGTTCCACACTAAGTATGGATTTGTGCGATCGTTGGCATTAAATTGTACGTGGTACAAAAGATGGTCAATGTTGATTGGAATCTGAGCAATTGCTGATCGCCAGTATCCAAGGCGCTTCCACGGATCACTTTTGGAAATACCGTCATTGTCCATATATTTTTTTGCGACTGCCAGGGCAATCAAATAGGTTAAACCGGTAGTTGTGGTTTGGTCGCTAAGGTAACTGATCAGGTACTGGTGATTGTTTTTGCAGAATTCGACCGATATGTTGTTTTGCTGATAATCGTCCTGGGCGAGAATTCTTTCGAGGAATCTTGCATTGGTTTCGGGACCAATAATATTCAGCGCTTTAATGCTGTTCTGTAACAGATTGATCGCTTGTTTGCGGTCTTCACCGGTGGCGATCAATTTGAGCAACAATGGATCGAACTGATTTCCGGCTAAGTGTTCCAGGTTCAAATCGGCCTCAACCCTCAGTGCCGGATCTTCAGGAATGTTTATGCGGCGTAATTCAGCAGTGGACGGTGTAAAAGCCGTTGCCGGATCTTCCGTGTATACCCGAACCTCTATGGCATGTCCTTTGGTGGTCACTTGCGATTGCGTGAAGGAGAGCGGCCATCCGGATGCAATTTTTAACTGCTCGGCGACGATATCAATTCCCGTGATCTGCTCAGTGACAGCATGTTCGACCTGGATCCTGGGATTCATCTCCATGAAGAAGTAGTTATCTGATTCATCCACCAGAAATTCAACCGTTCCGGCTCCCTGGTACTTAATTGCATTACCAATTTTTAAGGCAGCTTCAAGTATATTTTCACGAAGTTCAGAGGATAAGAAAATTGCGGGCGCCTCTTCGATAATTTTTTGGTGGTTTCGCTGAATGGAGCACTCCCGCTCGAACAAATGAATAAGTTCACCAAACTGATCACCCAACAGTTGTACTTCAACATGCCGGGCATTCCTGATCTGTTGCTCAATAAAAATTGCTCCGTTTCCGAAATATTTTTGAGCGGCGCGGGACGATTGTTCTGCATGTCTGATAAGTTCCTCCTGATTGTGGACAATTTTCATCCCTTTGCCCCCTCCACCATGGGAAGCCTTGATCAAAACCGGAAATTCAATAGGTTCGGAGGTTGTCATTCCGGGAAATTCAATTTTGCTGTTGGCGACAACAGGTATTCCAAGACTGGAGGCCAGCTGTTTTGCTTCAGGCTTATTTCCCATAAGCTCAAGTATGCCTGAGCCCGGACCAACAAAAATGATCTGATTCTTTTCACAAGCCCTGGCCAAATCGGAACTTTCCGAAAGAAATCCATACCCGGGATGGATGGCATGCGAGCCGGTAGAAAGCGCGATCCCAATAATTCGGTCGATGTTTAGAAAGGTGGAACTCAGCTCGTCCTTCCCAAGGGCAACTTGCTCATCTGCCAGCTTCACATATCCGGAGTTTTTATCGGCCTCCGTATAGATGGCAACAGTGCAGATCCCTAGCTTCTTTGCCGATTTGATAATGCGCAAAGCTATTTCACCCCTGTTCGCCACCAACAATTTGTTCAGCAAGGCCATTGACTTATTATTGTTTAAACTTTTCGTTGTTGGATCCGTTTTCATCGATTAAATCACCAATTGGGTTTTCTTTTCTCTAAAAATGCCGAGAATCCCTCCTGAGCTTCAGGGGAGACCCTTATCTGCGCAAGAATACCTGGAATATTCTCCATTGTTTCCTGCATTGATTGAAGGGTTAATCTGTTGATCAACTGCTTCGAAGCTGCAATAGCTTCTCTCCCGTTGGACTCTGTCAGGGTCAACAAATTGTTTAAGAAATGATCCAATGATTCGGGTGAAGAAAACGAATGATTCAGCAATCCATATTTAACGGCTTCATCTCCATCAAAACTTCTGGCAGAGAAAATAAGTTCTTTCAGGTCTGAAATCTTTATTTTCTGCAAGAGATAAGGTGTGATCGTAGCCGCAACCATGCCAATTTTTGTTTCACTAAATGAGAATCTTGAGTCGGACAGGCCAATGGCCAGATCGCAAACAGCAACCAGCCCGTTTCCCCCGCCAAAAACATTCCCATGGACAACTCCCACCACAATTTTACTGCTTTGAAAGATCGTGCTGAACATCCCTGATAGCTCTTCGCTCTCTTTCAAGTTCTCCGCATTGCTTAGCGCAAAGGCATTTTTCATCCATTGGAGATCAGCGCCCGAACAGAATGATTTTCCATGACCCCTGATGATGACCACCCTTATGTTGCTCATCTTCTCTAACTCGGAAAAAAGATGAGAGATTTCGCGGATCATCAGGTGGTTAAGCGCGTTGTGGACTTCAGGTCGTGAAAGCCACAAGGTCAAATTTGCCCCATTCAGTTCAGTCCTGATTGTTTGATAATTGTCCATGGTTTTTTTGATGACTATTGCTTATGAATTGTCCCTAGATATTATTTGTACAATTCAGAGCTGTCGATATAGATCAGGTACTGGTCTATCAGCCGCCCTTTCATTTTCCAGGTACAAGAGAAGGGAACTTCCAGTGTTGTGTCGTTGTGTCGCGTATATTTTACTATGCCGTTTACAAAAAGGGTTTCTCCGCTCTTCCATGACTCCAGTTCTGAATGGTTGATACCCTTTAGACTTTGAAAAAAGCCCGCAACATAGGCTTCAATTGCCTCCGTCCCGGTTACAGCAGGGTTATTGGCAAAGCGGAAGGATCCGGTCGGTGTAATAAATCTTGCAAAGGCCAAAGCGTCAGTACGATCGATGGATTGATATACATCGGAAACAAATGATTTTAATTCCATTTCGAAAAAATATTAAGTTTCACATTCTAAAAACCCCATTTCTTGGTGGAGCCGTTTTTTTGTTTGAAGCGATTGAAATTGTCAGTCCTACCACTGCCCTGGTATCGATCGGGTCAATAATCCCATCGTCCCAAAGTCGGGAGGTACTAAAGTATGCGCTGCTTTCATCTTCAAATTTTTTTACAAGGTCCTTGTTGTTATTCCCTTTGATTGAGTTGATTACATCCTGTGCCTGTTGTCCGCCCATCACCCCGATCCTGGCATTGGGCCACATGAAAAGGAAATCGGGATTATAGGCCCGGCCGGCCATGGCATAATTTCCTGCGCCGAAAGAACCCCCGATAATAACGGTGATTTTTGGAACTGCTGCCGTTGCAACGGCATGTATCAACTTCGCCCCATTACGGGCAATCCCTTCGTGTTCATATCTCTTCCCAACAATAAACCCCGAGATGTTTTGAAGGAAGAGGAGGGGTATTTTTCGAAAATTGCAGAGTTCAATAAAATGAGCCCCTTTGAGCGACGCTTCTGAAGTCAGGAAACCATTGTTGGCGATGATACCGACTGGAAACCCCATGATCCTTGCATATCCGGTTACGAGCGTCGTTCCATAATTCTGTTTAAACTCCTCAAATTTGCTCCCATCGGTAATTCTTGCAATTATTTCAAGAATATCAAAGGGTTTTCTTAGGTCGACAGGCGCTATTCCATAAATATCATTGGGGTCACAGACAGGTTCTTCGATACTATTTTGTTCGAAAGGTTGAGATTCGTTGGCTGGAATTAGCTCAAAAATATTCCGGCAAATCCTGATCGCATCTACCTCACTTTCGGCCAAATGATCTGCAACACCGGATATTGAAGTGTGAACCAATGCACCGCCAAGCTCCTCCGCGGAGACCTCTTCTCCTGTTGCGGCTTTAACCAATGGCGGACCTCCAATAAATATGGTTCCCTGGTTCCTGACAATGATGGTTTCGTCGCTCATTGCGGGTACATAGGCTCCACCCGCAGTACAGGATCCCATCACGATGGAGAGTTGTGGGATACCTTCCGCCGACATTTGTGCTTGGTTGTAAAAGATCCGGCCAAATCCGTCGTGGTCGGGGAAAATATTGGCCTGCTCGGGCAAGAAAATTCCACCTGAATCGACCAGATAGATACAAGGCAGGTGGTTACGCAGGGCAATTTCCTGTGCCCGAAGATGTTTCTTTACAGTCTCCCGGATATAAGTACCCCCTTTGACAGTCGCATCATTGGCTATGATTATGCACATTTTCCCATGTACCCTTCCAATGCCGGTCACGATACCAGCCGAAGGAAATTGGTCATCATACTGGCCAAAGGCAGCCATGACAGAGAGTTCCAGGAATGGGGTGCATTCGTCGACCAGCAATTCAATTCTGCTGCGCACATCCAGTTTCCCGCGCTCCCGGTGCCTGATCACTGCCGGGTCTTTATCACGACAGAGAATGTTGTTCACACTGGCATGAAAAATATTCATGACCTCCTTAAACGTATCAACCTTTTCCTTAAACTGATCTTCTGTGGTTTTTATATTTGTTGTGAGTCGCTTCAATGTTTTACTATTTATCAACCGTCATATTCCGCTGTTAAGTCGATCAAACCGTTCCATTTTCTGAAACGGAATAATTTTGGAACAAGTTTAAAATAAGGCATATACAACCTACAGACACTATTGAATTTTATTTAGACTTAATAACGATAAAAGTATAACTAAGTTTTGTAATCATAACAATTTTTGAATATTTTTTATTAATGGGATTTAGGATGCAATTCGGATTACGAATGGAGTAATTGTAACTACTGGTTGTTAGGCAGATATACCACATATCCTATTCCATGCAGATGGGTAGCATATTTCATCATCAAGGGCCGTCGGAGAGGAAAGAAGTGATTCTATCAGGTTATATTTATCTTATGCAAGACATCTTATTTGACAGGTCAAGAAAAAATCGGTAAAATTGTAGGTGAATCTCATGCCGGATTACTGAGAAAATTCAAATCTATTGATGGCAGTGTCAATGGGTTTCCCTCTTCTTGACCTTTTGGGTATACCGGCTTCTATAACTACTAACAGTCTGATCATGAAGATTAAAATTTTCCTGCTAACGTTCGTATGTTTCTTTATTTGTATGAGTGGTATTCTTTCTGCTGAAAAACTTGTCCGCTATGTTAATCCCTTTATTGGAACAGACGAAGATGGCCATACCTTTCCTGGTGCGCTGGTTCCATTTGGAATGGTTCAGTTAAGTCCGGACAATGGGGAGCATGGATACAACTGGTGCAGCGGATATCACTATTCAAGCACAAAAATTCAGGGTTTCAGTCATACGCATTATAGCGGAACGGGCGCCGAAAGCTTGTGCGACATCTCGGTTTTTCCGCTTGCCAATGCGAACCCTGCCTGGAAATCCGTTAGTAGTGAGTTTTCCCACCAGCAAGAGAAGGCTACTCCCGGGTATTATTCAGTTGTCTTGAAGAGCTCTGATATCAAAGCCGAACTAACGGCTACTACCCATTGCGGTTTGCACCGCTATACTTTCCCGGAAGCTAAAAATGCTTTGTTGAGGATTGATCTGGGATTTGGGAATGGCTTGGAAGCCAGGGTCGGGCACAATGGGGACGAGCCATTGGAGTGCTATTTCAGAAAAATCGATGACCATACTGTTGTGGGATTTCGTCGTTCCATCGGATTTGTAGGGGAACGAACTGTTTATTTTGCGGCCAAAACGAGCCTGTCAATCCATGATGTTTCAATCTTTGCGGATGGCGCCCTGGTGCGGTCAAAGCAACAGGCCAATGCCGTGCGACTCAAAACTTATCTCTCCTTTCCTGCCACAAAGGCTGGGGCCAGTTTGTTGGTGAAAGTGGCCATCAGCTCCGTCTCCGTGGCGGGAGCCATGGCCGGATTGAAGGAGATTCCCGACTGGGATTTTGATAAGGTTAAGCGTGATGCCGAATATGCATGGGAGATAGAGTTGGGTAAGATTGTCGTTACATCTGATGACAAAGCCTTTAAGGAGACCTTTTACACTGCGGTCTATCACAACTATTTTGCCCCTTTCAGATATGACGACGCTTTGGGTAATTACATGGGGGCAGATAAACAAGTGTACAAGGGAAAGAACATTTATACGCTTCACTCTTTGTGGGATACCTTCCGGGCTACCGCGCCTCTTTTTACCCTGACGCAACGCGAGCGGGTTCCGGATATTATCAACTCCTACCTGGCATTTTTCAGGCAGCATGGTTTGCTCCCTTCTTGGGAGATGTATTTCAATGAGGCCAATGTGATGCCTGGTTACCATGCGGTTCCGGTAATTGCCGATGCCATTCTCAAAGGGATAACCGGATTTGATTACATGGCGGCATTCAATGCCATGAAAGCAACTGCCAACCAGGATATCCGCGAATCGGATTTTTACCGGCAATATGGCTATGTGCCCGATGATAAGGATCCCCGGCAACGGGGTGTAACAAAAACGGTCGAATACGCTTTTGATGATTGGTGTATCGCGCAGGTAGCCAAAAAGTTAAACCTTCCGGATGATTACCTGGAGTTCATGAAGAGAAGCGGATACTGGAAGAATGTATTTGATCCTACTACCGGATTCGTCCGTCCAAAGGATAGCGCCGGAAACTGGATGCTCCCCTTTAATCCGGCCGAATCCATCGGATTCCAGGAGGGGAATGCATGGGTCTACACATGGTACGTTCCACAGGATGTGTATGGTTTGATTCAGAGGATGGGAGGGGAAGCTCCGTTTGAAACCAAATTGGATTCTTTGTACAATGGTCCGGAAAAACCATACCGGAATTTAAAAAATCATGGGTTTTACGGACTTTCGGAGTTTTCGAATGAGCCAAGCCACCATGTGCCATACCTATACGCATATATTGGTAAACCTGCGAAAACGGCTGATAAAGTCAACCATATCCTGACCAATTTTTATAGCAATCAGCCCAATGGACTGTGTGGTAACGACGATTGTGGCCAAACCAGCGCCTGGTTTGTGCTCAGCGCCATCGGGTTTTATCCAGTCAATCCGGCTAGTGGGGAATATGTGCTGGGCTCTCCTTTGGCAGCCCAATCTACAATTAATTTTGGTGACGGAAAGCATTTTACCATTCGTGCGATCGGATTGAGCAAGCAAAATATCTACATTCAAAAGGCCACCCTAAACGGAAAACCCTATACCAAATCATTTCTGCTTCATTCCGACATCCTGACGGGTGGAGAGTTGGTGCTGTACATGGCTGATCAACCATCAGAGAGGTGGGGAGTGAGGATGGAGGATTGGCCGGGGAGAGACGGGGAAAGACGGGGAGACTAGGGGACTGGGGGATTGAAACGGGGAGGCGAGGGAACTGAGGGGTGACGGAATGAGTGAATGACAGAATGACGGAGAGACGGAAAATGATCGAATGATTGAGCAAACAATAGAAACTCAGTTGACAATAGAAACTTTTCAAACTTTTCAAATAGCGAAGCCTCAAACATTGCAAACAATTAAAAACATTTCAAAAATGAAGACGGGGAAGACTATTCTGATAATTTGCTTCATATTGGCAGGGACGGCAGCGCAAGCCCAGCTAGCCCCTTTTTATTCGGCTACCAACAACAAATACGGTTACAAGGATGGTGCTGGCAAGATCGTTGTGGAGCCCCGTTATGATCTTGCATATCCCTTCACGGAAGGGATTGCAGCGGTTCGCCTTGCAGGGAAATATGGATATCTGGATGGGCGTGGCAAGGAGATCGTAGCCCCAAAATATGATTTTACCTGGCATTTTATTGGTGGTTTTGCTGCCGTGAAGTTAGTCGATAAGTTTGGGTTCATCGATAAAACGGGTAGGGAGGTTATCCCGCTAATTTACGAAGAGGCCAACAACTACCATGGCAACTGCTGTTACAAAGGTATGGCCCATGTGAAGGAGAACGGGAAATGGAGGATAATTAAATTGCAGGAATAAGTCTCAAAAAGATAGAAATATAAAATAATTAGTGTCCGGCTAACCTTTCAATACTCTCTCAAAGCGTAATTTCTTTAACCTCTACGAGGTAAAGCATTCTACTTGGACTGATTTTCTACAATACTTTATCCGCTACGCGGAATTGTGGATGCGATCATGAAGTTGAAGTTGTAACTTAATATATGTCAAGGACTTTCTTGTCTTGTTGTTTTTAATTGTTATATTTATAACAAAGTAAAAAGAATCTTGCTTTGTTATAAAAAAGGAGAAAAATGAGTAAACTACTTCGAGGAATTGCGGCCGGTTGGGGTGCAAAAAAGTTGGGAGGCGGATGCCTTTCTACGATTGTGATCTTCCTGATTTTATGGTGGCTTCTGGGGCATTTCGGCATCTTTAAATAGATTCGGCCCTAAATCATGATCCCCCTCGTTTGCAACGTGGGGGTAGTGTCCGGTCGTTTGTAACGGTAAATAGTTCAAAAGATGTTATCTGATTGTGTGATATCACCTCCTTTCCGGTTTAATCCCTGGAAACACCATCTCCGCTGGGTTCAAACGTGTTTGTATCATGTCATAAACAATCCCGGGGATCTAAAATTGAGGGATGGGATTATCGGGAATATAAGTTCTATCAACAGCAATTATTTAGATATTTATACCGGACTCTTAACTGCAGAGCAGTTAATTATGGCTATGTCAGATGAGTTGAAGACGTTGGGGATTAAGGACCGGGACGAATTTTTTTCATGGATAGGGGAATGGGAATTCAAATTGATAACCTTGTCCGATCGTTCCGGATGGGTATTGCGGAAGGGTGTGGACGATGAATTGTACATACACGTCCATCCTGCACGGAACGCTCCCAATATTGTAAGGATACACGGAAATTCGTGGAAAAGTGCGGTTGTTACGAAGATATTTTACCCGCACATGGCTGAAATGGACATTTTGGCCATCAACGAAATACGAGTAAAATATTTGAACCTTTCCCCTATAAAAAGTGTTTTAGAAAGTCAACGGTTGCTGAAAGCAATGAAACTTTTGGAAAATAGCTAAAACAGCAAATTAATTTCAAATCTATTCAGCTCTCCCGTACAATCTGGTCAATTCCAGCAATTGTTTGCCAGAGGAGGAATTTAGTTGCTTCTGTTGCATCCGCCAGATCCAGTTACCCCTGGTCGTACCGGGCTTGTTCATTCGTGCCGAAGCTGGCAGGTTCAGGATATCCTGCATTGGGATGATGGCCAGCCGGGCTACCGACTCCTCCGCTTTCCTGATAAGATGCCAATTGTCTAAAATTTCCGTACCCAGATAATTTTGCACCCCGGATAACTCCTCTTGATTCAATGAA
>JALOCD010000025.1 GCA_023228025.1 Prolixibacteraceae bacterium
AGACGGAATCCGGTGAGGTTTTAAGATCTGAAGGTTTGTAATCGGCCTTGGTCTTTAATTCGACATTTCTGGTGGAGGTGGCATTGGCCTTCAAGCCAGCCGAAAAGAGTAAAATTGTCTGGATCAGCTCGTCCCGCAATCCGCTTTTGTTCTTCGTCAAACCGGTACTGTCTGCCTCCTGCACCTGACGGTTCTGGTTGATGACCGTCTGTCCGGCCTTTAGTAACTGCTGTGCCACAAAGAGGTCACCCTCTGTGCCAACATGTTCTGAATGAGTGTCAAGAACCAAATTGACAGCCTCATACATTCGGAATTTGTTCAACTGTTTTTTGTTCATGATAAAAAAATTAAGGGATGAATAATTGTATTTCATATCCGTGCAATAGACTCAAGCAACCATTACAATGGATATTTACTATAAGTTACGAAAAAAAAACGAGAAGAACGAATGAAGAAATCTACATGTTTTGGACTAACGGGTTGGATTGGGTTACCTTTTTCAGCCTCCGGTAGGTTTCCGGCTATGATCAAAAATCTATTTTTTACCTCCAAAGCACTTCCGGTCACTGCCATTTCACTTCCGGCGATGTTCAAACGACTTCCGGTAACTGTCAGAGGTCATCTGGCGATGTTCAAAGCACATCTGGCTACCTACATTTCGCATCTGGCAACGTTCAATGCGTTTCCGGTGATCTTCAGAGGACATCCGGCAATGTTCAAAGGACTTCCCGTTACTGAAAACTCTCTTTTGCTCCATTTCCCAATCTATCCTTCTCCCTTCTGAAAGGAGGAAAAAATACCCAGTAGATTCCTCCGAGTGAGGCGAGGGCCGATATAAGATAGGTCATAAAACTCAGGGCGATGGAAAGCTCATTGTCCAGATGCAGATATTTCGCACCCAACAGAAATACAAACTCCCTGGCTCCCAATCCGCCAATTGTAAATGGCAGGGCAGTGGCGATGGTGGAGAAGAAAAACAGGAACAGGTATTCCGTAATATTTTCACATTGATGAAATGCATTCAAAATAAACAATGCCGAGAGCAATTGCATGAGTTGCAATAGCATCGACCAGCCGAACAATCCCGCGTGTATGGGCAGAAAGCTTTTCAGAAAGTACCGGAGAACGTAGTAATACAACAGGTAAAGGAATGGTATGCCCAACCAACCGATCCAACTAATCTTGAACTCATCTCCAGAAAAATAGTAAAGTACGATGGTAATCATTCCAACGGCTACCAGTCCTGAAATCCTGTTGACCAACATTGCGCCGATGTTCTTTTTGACCCCGTTTTGCCGGTATTTGTTGACGAGATAAACTTTGATCCCATCACCACCAATTCCACTTGGAAGAAACAGGTTGTAGAACAATCCCAACCAAAATAATTTCAGATTGAGCAATGGCGACAAGTGTGCTCCTGTGCTTCTGAAAGAAAGATTTTGCCTGAATCCTGACAGGACAAAGGATGTAAACAGAAACAACGCGGCAACCAACAGAAGCCATCCGTTTGAGGTCGAAAAAACATTCAAAACCTCTTTGAATGAAATATTTTGGAGTACATACGCAATCGCAGCTGCCGAAACGACAAACTTCAGGAAATTTAGGAGATACTTTTTTACCTTTTCAGACACACAAATCACTTTAATTCGAACCGACTCCAAAAGTACAATTTATCAGACTCGTATAAAAATCTTTTGTTTGTAAAGAAAGTAGCAGATGTACCACAAGGTAAACCACACCAAAGTGGAGACAACTATTTCTATGCCAAGATTTCCGCTCCAGGTGAAAAAAAGTGGCACGAAGGGTTTGTAAATTTTGGCAATCAATTCATTACCACCTATGTGCGCGAATAAATAAATGAAAAGTGGGTTCATTCCGACAATGGCGAAAAACTTTGTACCGCGCCTGAATTTCAACATATCGATCATCCAATAACTAACTGCGAGCCCGATCATGGCAAATCCGCCGCTGGCAATAACGAAGGATGGGGTACAAATTCTTTTGATAATGGGAATCCATGGATCAAGCGCAAAACCCACGGCTACGCCAATAATCCCGGCAACCAGCATGGTCTTTACTTTCTTGGCGGGAGTCCAATCGTTCATCAAAATCATTCCGGCAATCACCCCCCAAATGGTATGGGCCGTGGTTGGGATTGCATTGATGGCTACCCAATGACCACCGTTCATCTCTCCCAGAAATGTCACGTCAAACCAGGTACCGAAATTGTGATCTGCTACAAAAGGCTGGTTGTAACCTTCAACAGGCCAAAACTGATAGAGCAAATAGGAAAGCAATATCATGGCAAAAGATACCAAGAGTTGCCATTTTACGGCCTTTCTCATGACGAGAAAGGCAATCAGATAGGTAACGGAGAGTTGCGCCAAAACATTGGTCATTCGAAAGCCAATCTTACCAGGACCGATGCAATAAAGCGCCCATCCCAGGAAAAGCAACCAGAACGATCTTTTCAATGCAAAACGGAAAGTAGTATTCCAGCTATCCCCCCTGTTCCAGCGTTTGGTAAAAGAAAATGGCATCGATACACCAACAATAAACATGAAGAAGGGCTGAATAAGGTCCCAAAAATGCAGCCCATTCCATGGGTGATGGTGTACTTGTGTTCCTATGAATGAGACGATTGTCCCGTCAAAAAATGGATCTTTCAGGGCACCAAATAGTTGTGAGAATTCGCCAACTAATAGGAACATGGTTATTCCCCTGAAAAAGTCGATCGAGAGAATTCTGTCATTCTCTGAAGAAAGTTGAGCAGCATTTGTCATCCTTGAGCCAGTTAGTGTAAGTAATAATTTTTGAATGAGATGACCAAATTTATATTTTATTTTGGTAATCTTACTGGTTCTTACTCTCGATCAAACATCGATTTGTCTGCACCGCAAATGGGACAAGTCCAATCATCGGGCAAATCTTCAAATTTTGTACCCGGTTCTATTCCAGAAATGGGATCCCCTTTCTCCGATTCGTAGGTGTAATGACAAAGCTGACATTGCCAAAGTTCATTTTCTAGTATCGCTTTCGTAATTTCACTGTTTAGGAGAGGTTTTTCAATATAGGTTGGGGCATTCTTCGGGGAATAACCTTTCATCACCTCGCGGTAATAGTTGTATGTAAGAGGTTTGATACTCAAATTAATCAAGTCGGAGGCAATGGCTTCCCCAATGAAAAGTAGGTGGCTTCCGACATCGAAAGTTTCGGTAATTTTGCAGTCGAACCATGCCACACAAGAATCGGTAACGATAGGCGACCCCGTTTCACCAATGAAATAGTTCACTCCCCTGAATTTATCGATCTCCCTGTCGCTTCTGTACCCAAAATCACCGATCAAACCGGTAGAGGCCTGTTCTCCCAATACGGAAAAGGCGAATGCTCCGCTTTTCTTAATGATGTCGGCGGTAAAATTATCTTTGTTGCAACTGATCCCAAATTTTGGAGGATGGGAAGTTACCTGGAATACGGTATTGGCAACATAACCCGCTTTGGTATCCTGAAACTTGGAAGAAACCAGGTAGAGCCCGTAGGAAACCTTAAAAAATGTCTCGAAATTTATCATGATTTATTAATTTTCTTTTCAATACTTTAGTCGGTAGATTTTAAAGCAATTTTGTCAAAATTCAATAATTGTTGGGAATTTTTGCTTTCAATGTTATTTTGTTTTGTATTCCAGGTGTGATTATTATTTTAATGGAGATAAGGTGGGTTTTGAAATTAGTACCATCCAGGTATTAGCCACTAAATCTGAAATTACACCAATATTTAGAGTAAAATTGTATCCGGTCTTTTTATCTTCAATAAATATTTTTGACGATCCGCTTTCTCTTGGATAAATAACGATATTTCCAGTCAGTTTACCGTAATTTGGAAAGACCCCGGATAATTTTGCAACTTTTGAATTACTTGAAGTTACATTTAAGATTTTTCCAAATTTTCTAGGTGTACCTGGATCAATATTAATTTTGAATTTCAATTCAGGAGGTATATCACCACTGCCACTAATAGTTTTTGGCAAAATATCATAATCAAATTGACCGCGTATTTCTCCAAAAAAGCGGGGATTTGTAATTGTACAACTTGTAAGAAGCCACATAGCTATTGATAATATGGCATATTTTTTTGCACTCAAGAATCGATCTTTTTTCATAATCTGCTACTGCAATCTTATTATAAATGTAAAAAAAAAATCCACTTTTTTTGATGGTTCATCAAAAATTCTTATTTACCCCTTCAATATAGATCTAGTATGTGTTATAAAACATCTTTCAGTATAACGTTTAATTTTTAACTTTGTTCGTTATCGTACACGGAATAATTAAAACTAACAAATATTCATTTAATAACTTTAATATATGTCTGACAGAAGGGAATTTATTAAAAAATCAACGCTTGGGGCAACAGCTGTTGCTGCAAGTGGTTTGACATTCAGCGCCAAAAGTTATGGTAATATCATAGGTGCAAATGAAAAGGTAAGGGTTGGCGTCATCGGTTTTTCTGACCGTTTTAGAAGCGCCTTGTTTCCCAGCTTCATGGATAGCGCCAAAAAACTGAATTTTGAGATGGTGGCATTGTCTGATCTTTGGAGCAAACGACGTGAGGACGGAAAAGCTTTCTTCCAGAAGAACGCAGGATGGGATGTTGCCTTGTGCAGAAACAACGACGAACTCTACGAGAGAAAAGATATTGACGCTGTAATTATTAGTACAGCAGACTTTCAGCACGCACTACACCTGGCCGAAGCAGCCGGACATAAAAAGGATGCCTATTGCGAAAAACCATTTGCTGAGACCATGGCAGATGCCAAAGCGGCCTTGAAAGCTTGTCATGCAAACAATACAATCGTTCAGATCGGTTCACAAAGAAGAAGTACTTAAAACTACATTGCTGCCAATGAATACCTCAATTCAGGTAAATTTGGGGATATTGTCATGGTTGAAATGAGTTGGAATGTTAACCAGCCCGGCCGTTGGAGAAGACCTCAGGAGGTCCAGGCAATCAAAGAAGCTGATACCGATTGGAAACGCTTTCAGATGAATCGGCCTGAAGTTGCCTGGGATCCGAGAAAATATCTTGAATTCAGATTATTCTGGCCATATTCGTCCGGTATCGCAGGTCAATGGATGTGCCATCAAATTGATACAGTGCACTGGTTTACGGGATTAGCTCACCCACGCAGTGTAGCCGCAAATGACGGTATTTACCAGTGGAAAGATGGAAGGACCAATGCAGATACCCTTACCGCCGTATTTGATTACGGAGATGATAAAAAAGGATTTCAGGTTGTTTATACTTCGCGTTTTAGCAATAGTGCAGGCGGGACCAAGGAGTTATATTATTCCAATGGAGGAATGTTAAACCTGGATACCAACAAAGTAACCCCCGAAGGCGGTTTACGCGAAGGAGATGCAAAAGCGATGGGTTTGAAAGCCAATTTGCTTGATAATTTTGAATTGCCGCAAGTAGCAATGACAACCTCCGCGGATACCAGAAAAGATCCTTCTACTTCAGCACACATGCAGAACTGGATGGAATGTGTCAGGTCCCGGGCCAAAACACATGCTCCTGTTGAGGCCGGATACAGCCACTCAATTGCCACCATCATGGCGAATGCTGCTTTCAGAACGGGATTACGCGCGACCTTTGATGAAAAATTACAGGAAGTAGTTTGCGGAGGGAAAGTATTCAAATACTAATCTGACAGATAGTTATAAAAAAAGCCCTGGAAATCTTTCAGGGCTTTTTTATCTGCAGGCAAATGTAAGTTCAATCATTCTAAATACTTTGACATTGTTTTTCCGGTCTTTCAAACCGGTCTGAAAGAATATCATATAGGTCTTCTCCGAGCAATTGAAACAATAAATTGTTCCGGAAACCTTTGTTCCTTTTACCACAGATTCATAGTCCGCTTTCAGGGCCTCCTTACTGCCAAAATTGCAGCTTTCTATAGCAGTGAATTCAATTCCGGATTCCTGATAGATAGTCTCCTCTTTCATGTTTTTCTCCTGTACCAAAAGTGATTTTACAGGATTCTCAACATTGTTGATGGTAACCAGGGTGAATAGTCCGGTTGAATTCTTTTTGGTACTCTCGGCAGAATAATAATACCCCTTGTCGGGAAGGGCCTCATCCGAAATTGTTTTCCAATCTATTGGTATAGAAAACGATACGCCATTCTTTAAGTAGTTGAACTGATTATCTTTTGCAGGCACTCCCTGACCAGAAAGGAGTAGGATAAAAACAGAAAGTGCAACCTTACCCTTTGTTAAAATAGAAACAAAAGGTAAAATTGCACTTAATCCTGAATGTTTTTCAGTCATTATTCGACTGTTTTGAAGTGGTCTTTATTCTTTTCGATGATCAAACGATACCACCAATCAGGGTAGGAGGGATGCAATGGTTGAGCCGGTAGTTTGCCGTACTCATTTCGTTCAAACTTCCCATCTTTTTCCTTCATAACATTGCCATCCTTGTACTTAATGATCAAATAGTGGCTCAACTCTTTCCACTCTTTCACAGTAGTCTCAACCTGATTGACGGAATAGGCGGTCAAGCTCTGGATGGCACCAGCTTTATCCCCTTTGTTCCATAATGTCTGGGCTTTCTGGTCAATGGCGCCAATTCCGTCGATAAAACTCTTTTCCCTGCGGGATTGAACTTTCTGGACATCTTTGATCATATCATCATAGCGGAGATAGCAAAAGTTGGATACAGTGTTGAATATCCAGAAAGCCGAAGTATCCGACCAGGTCAGGAAGTCGCCGTTACCTACCTTCAAAGAATTTGGAACCTGGCTGATACCACAGTATACAGGCATGTAGCAGGTGGAATAGGTATCGTCTACACCAAACCAAAGAACCCCACCAATTGGATCAGGCAACATAGGCCTGCATTGTGCCACGAAAGAAAATCCGGTTTGTTGTGTGGAGATAGCCCTTTCGTGACAATATGAAACTGAGTCAACTTTAAATCCCATTGGACGCCAGCGGTAAGGTAGGATATTAGGTCCGGCTCCCGGATCTTTGGTCATATCCAGAACCGTTCCCTCAAAATGGTCGCGCATCATTCCTATTACATTCTCCAGTGAGAGTGGTGCATCAGGTTTGATCCAGAGAGGAATACGATTTGTGGCATACCCATTTTTATCGCGGGAAATTTGACCCATAATATATTTTTCATATTGGCCCATCGATTTGTTTACCTTGTTGAAACCTGCCCAAACGCGGGCATCACAGGCACGTGCACCTCCAAATTCGACCGGTGCATATGTATCAGAAAAGCTAAATTCGCTGTCAGTTCCTTTGAACCATCCCTTTTCCCTGGCAAAAGTAATTACATCCTGGGCGAAGAGGCATTCATCGGGTTTGTCCTTTGGAAACTGGGTAATCCTGGCCTGATTGGCATGACCTGAAATGTATCCGTCCGGTATTTTTAAAGCAACCCAAACCGCACCCTTCTGACCATCTCCTTTGCCAATCATTTCAAGAATCCAAACTTCATCTTTATCTGCAATGGAAAATGATTCCCCACTAGAGGCATACCCATAATCTTTAACCATATCGGTCATGACTTTAATAGCCTCCCTTGCGCTCTTTGCGCGCTGCAGGGTCATATATATCAAACTGCCATAATCGACTATAGCACCCGCCTGCGAAGCTAGTTCTTTTCTGCCGCCATAAGTTGTTTCGCCGATGGCCAGCTGGTGCTCGTTCATATTTCCGACTACCTGGTAAGTGTGGGCAACCTGTGGAATCTTTCCCAAAAACTTACCGGTATCCCATTCATTCACATCCACCATGGTTCCGGGTTTGTAATTGGCAGCAGGCCAGAAATAAAGCTCACCATAAAGCGTATGTGAGTCGGCGGCATAGGTTATCATTGGTGTTCCATTGATAGTTGCCCCTTTTGTGATCAAAAAATTGGTACAACCATTTACTTGGTTGATCAGTATTGTGCTGAAAATTAGCGTAACAAACACTCCGAATTTTCTCATTTGAATAATTTGTTGTTTAAATAAATGCAACTGAAGCAATTTCCAAGTCTGATAAATGACGTATAGTCTTTCTATCTTCATCAGACTTCGAAATACACTTTTGATATTTCAATGCTCACAAAAATAAAGAATATGTCTATTCAATTCGGAAGTGAATTCCCGTAAAAGGCTTTTTTTTAATGAGTTTTATCATATCTCTACAAGTTTAAAGGTAAAAATCCGCTTTGTAAACAGCTATATTGTTCCTTTCATCTGACACAGTAAGTTGCAGTTTGTGCGATTTACCAAGAACGATCCTTTTCTTGTCAATATAATAAACCAACAAGGCAGTTTTCGCATCATATTCAAAAAGTACCCAATTTCCATCAATTTCACCCTTGTAGGAGTATATTCCGGATAAGTTATCCGCAATTTTAAATTCAATTTTTTGTTTGTTGAGCAAGGTCTTGCCATCCCTGATGCTAAGCGGCTGGATTTTGGGTGGAACAGTGTCCAAAACAACTGCAAAATTGCCAAAAAACCGTGTGGAGGCTGTTACCCATCCATTAACAAATTCGCCACCAACGGCAGACAGACCTCCTTTGGGTTCGACCAATACTATCAGGGCTTTATTTTGTTGGCTGGAAGGTATCCCCATAGTTTTTATCGATAATGAATAGTGTTTGTGGACAGGTACATAAGGGTAATGAATACCTTGAATTTTGGAGAAATACCCCCCTGAATTTGGTTCAGAATGATAAATGAACGGTAAGTTATCGTAGAGCGCACCCTCAGGAATATCGACTTTTACCTCTTCATTGACAAATTGATTGGACCGATCATAGGGGAAAAATTTAGTTCCAGTATGTTTTGTTTCGGGGACTTGAAATTTTTTAGATAACAATTTGAATGAAAGGGTATTTGAATTGCCAAGTGCATCGGTTACGATAATTTTTACCGAATGATTCTTGCCATCTGCCATCTTCAGAATCCCCCGGTTTGAATCAGTCTGATAGATATCCATTTTATTGCCGGGTTGAAGAAACAACCTGTGAATCCACCTTTTGCTTTTAATAAGTTCCTCGTAATCCATGTGGCTGTTAACATATCTTCCCAGGTCGAAAGCGAGGTGATCCATTTTGAAAGAGAAAGCAGGTTCCTGATCCAGAAACATTTCCGCTGAGTAGATTCCACATTTTAGGCCTGTTCCGTTAAAATCATCATAGGATTGAATTCCCAATCCTATTTCTCCGTATACTTCGATGGGCTGTTTAATTTTCAGGCTACTGATTTGCCCTTTTGAAAGAATTTCGATTCGTAGTTTGTTGGCGCTTTTGTTGACAGAACTTTTTGTGGTAAGTGGATACACGTAAAGTGAATTTATTCTGGGTGCACTCTTATCAGGAATGGCCCTCAGATAAAAGAGCGGGTTTTGCGGCCTTTCTGATTGGGTATCCCTGATTTCAAAATGAAGATGCGGGCCACCGGAACTGCCACTATTGCCGGAAAAGGCAATGATTTCACCTTTTTTATAGATTAATAATCCAGCAGGGATCTTGAGATCAACAGCAAATTGTTGCAAGCGGTATTGTTCCCCAACAACATAAGACTCAATTTTGGGATCAAATCGGGAAAGATGTCCATATACCGTTGTATGACCATCTGGATGCAATAAATAGAGGGCATGGCCATAACCGGTTGGTGAAACGGATATCCGTGAAATAGAACCTTCTTTTGTAGCGTAAACGGGCAATCCAATCTGACCGGCAGTACGAAAATCCAATCCTGTGTGAAAATGGTTCTTCCTCAATTCACCAAAACCACCTGAGAATGAAACTGGAATTTTTAGCGGCAACAGGTACCCTGACTCTCTTTTTATCTGTCCGGTTGCTCCATTTATCATTAAAAATAAGAGCGAAATTGCAATTGAAATTCGATACATGTTTTATACTGAGATCTATTTGGCTAAAGTAGCAAACTTTGCCCCAAGCGGCGATATTGGAGGGGTTAATATTTTGGTATATTGAATTTAATGTTAACTTTGTGACAGTAATCCTTGAACATGACGGAGCGCGAAACTCTTTTATTACGAGAATTTAAAGAAAAACTCGACCAGATGATTGGCCTGCATCAAAAGATGAAAGCCGGGTATCAATTACTCAAAGAAGAGAATAAGCGACTGGATGAACAGATTAATTTATTGACCATTTCCAATCAGGATGTGACCAAGAAATTAGAGGATTTAAAGTTTGCTAAATCTTTGGCCGGAACGAATGAAGATTCGCATGAAGCCAAAATTAAGATAAATAGGTTGGTGCGGGAAATTGATAAATGTATTTCACTTTTAAATAAGTAATCCGTCGGTTATGGATGATAAACTTTCGATCAATATCAATATAGCTGATAGATTGTATCCGCTTCGGATCGAAAGAAAAGAGGAGGAAAGCATCCGGAAAGCAGCGAAGATTATCAACGATAAAGTAGTTCAATACAAACAGAGATATCCTTCAAAAGACATTCAGGATTGTCTGGCGATGGCAACATTACAGTTTGTAATCCAAAAATTTGACAGCGAAAGGCAAGTCGAGTATTCGCCGATCGTCGACGAATTGGAACGTATGAACGACTTTTTGGCAGAATTTTTAGAGAAGGAAAAGACAATATAATTTAGTCAAATATTTTACCGCATCTTGTTCTTTTTCAATGGCTTAAAGCTTTTGAAAGAGATTAGGAATGTGGTTTTTTTAATTTAATAAACTTTCAATATGGGTACAATAATTATAGTAGGCCTGGTGGCTGTTCTGGCAGGAGGGGCCGGATCCTATTTTTTGTGGGATATCGTGCTTCAAAGTAAAAGCCGGAATTTGCTGAAAGAGGCCGAAGTTCAATCTGAGATTATCAAGGAAAAGAAGGCCATACAGGCCAAGGAAAAATTCATCCAGCTCAAGGCTGATCATGATTTGTACATCAATGACCGTAACCAACGGATTATAAGTGCGGAAAATAAGCTTAAACAAAGGGAAGCTATTCATTTGCAACGCAAAGAAGAGCTTCAGCGCAAGATCAAGGAGTCAGAAACTGCCAAACAGGAATCTGATGCATTACGCGAAAATCTTACGATTCAGTTGGAAATGATTGAACAAAAAAACGAAGAACTAGAGCGTCTTCACAAAAAGCAAATCGACCAATTGGAAGCAATGTCTGGAATTTCGGCCGACGAAGCAAAGACCCAACTGATCGATTCCTTAAAAAATGAGGCCAAAACCGAGGCGATGTCCTATATCCAGGAGATCATGGATGAGGCCAAAATGAACGCAAACAAGGAGGCCAAGAAGATCATCGTTAAATCCATTCAGCGTGTTGCCTCTGAAACGGCCATCGAAAATGCCGTTACGGTATTTCACATCGAAAGCGACGAAATAAAGGGACGGATCATTGGCAGGGAAGGTCGAAATATCCGTGCCCTTGAAGCGGCGACTGGAGTTGAAATTATTGTGGACGATACGCCTGAGGCCATTGTTCTTTCTGGCTTTGATCCGGTACGGCGCGAAATTGCCCGACTTGCCCTTCACCAACTGGTGACGGATGGTAGAATACATCCTGCCAGAATTGAAGAGGTTGTCAACAAAGTGAAGAAGCAGGTCGAAGAGGAGATTATTGAAACAGGAAAGCGTACCACCATCGATTTGGGTATTCATGGAATGCATCCCGAATTGATCCGTTTGATTGGTAAAATGAAATACCGTTCCTCCTACGGTCAGAACTTGTTGCAACACTCCAGGGAGACCGCCAATCTTTGTGCCATCATGGCTGCGGAACTAGGATTAAATCCCAAAAAAGCCAAAAGGGCCGGACTTTTGCACGACATTGGAAAAGTTCCGGATGATGAACCTGAATTGCCTCACGCAATTTTGGGTATGAAGCTTGCCGAGAAGTACAAGGAAAAACCCGATATCTGCAACGCAATTGGTTCTCACCACGAGGAGGTGGAAATGGAAACCCTGCTGGCTCCGCTGGTTCAGGCCTGTGATGCCATCTCAGGAGCACGCCCCGGGGCCCGGAGAGAGGCGGTGGAATCGTATATCAAAAGGTTGAACGACCTTGAAAATATGGCCTTATCCTATCCAGGCGTAACCAAGACCTATGCAATTCAGGCAGGTCGCGAATTGAGGGTGATCGTAGGAAGCGATAAGATGACAGATGCCGAAGCCGAGAGCTTGTCGTACGACATAGCCAAAAAGATTCAGGATGAGATGACTTACCCTGGGCAAGTTAAGATAACAGTGATCCGTGAGACAAGGGCAGTGAATTATGCGAAATAGTTGAACAGCATTACCCAATATTCATAATTTGAAAGGCCATCCGAAAGTGTGGCCTTTCTGTTTAATAACCCTCGAGCAAAGCCAGTAAGTCTTCCGTCAATAAAAGTTTTTCCTGTTCACCTTCATTGGTATAGATCAGGTACATAAGGTTTAAGATCTTTTTGATCAAACTCAGATCTGTTTCAACCCTTGTGACAACCTTGCCATACTTTTGAGATTTATCATACAGAAATTGAACCTCTTTGGGGCTAATTACAGATCCTCTGTGAGCGACATTGATGTAAAAGAGATACTTATCAGACGAATTGCCGAATGCCAGGGAGGCAGCCAGGTTGTCTTCATAAACCAACAACAATTTATTGGCCAACATGATAGGCAATAAATCGAGATGGAGATTGCGTGCTATGATCAGGTAGAGAATTGTCAGGGAATAGACATTGCCAATTTTGGAAAAGAGAAGTTTGTCCAGGATAATGCTTTCCACATTGGGATTATCGCTGTTAGAAATATCAAATCCGTTGATTTTAAAAAGAATATGGTTGATAACAGCCACTTTTTCCAGCGAAGTCATTGATTCGGTAACCTCCAGCCATACTTCACGATAAATTTTTTGAATGCTGTTCTCAATTTTTTCTTTCGTAATGGTTGGATGGTGAATGGAGGAGACCAAAAGCCATCCATCGATCAGAGATCTGTTATCTGAGCTGATCCACTCCTTCATTCGGTCCAGGAGAATCTCTTTTTTAAGATGTGAAATAATCTCCTCCAGTTTTTTCACATGTTCAATGGAATTGGCTGTTGAAAGTGATTCTTCCAGTTTTGGGAGCACAACGGATCCCAGTGAGATCAATTTTTCCTTTACTGAACCGAAGACCTGCTCATCCTGATCGTCCAGAAGAGCGATCAACGCATCTAAGGTGGATACTGAAACTGTCATCTTATATTCGGTCAAGTACTTTTTGAACCAATTTTACCATCACAGGCTTGTAATCTTCATTCGCACGTTTCGAAACCCGGTTGGCAATAATTATACATACTGTCAATGCTTTGTGTCCCAGTAATTTACTGAGTCCATAAATGGCTGAACACTCCATTTCATAATTGGTGATGCGCTGGTTCCCGAACCTGAAAACTTCGATTTTATCGTTGATGAGCGGATCCACAATTTTTAGTCTCAACTCGCGTCCTTGTGGTCCGTAAAATCCTGGTGCTGATATTGTTATCCCCACAGTAAATTCGCTGTCCACAATTTTATCAAATAGATCCTGATCGGCTTCAACGACGTAAGGCGAAGGAAGAAGCTTATTCCATTGAACAAAAGTTTTAAAGGATTCTTCAAAAGCGATATCCGAAATTTCCTCGCGTCGCTCATAAAAATTCAATAGCCCATCAAATCCAATTGCTTTTCTGGAAGCAAGAAAAGCATTTACCGGGATATCCCCCTGTAATCCGCCGGATGTGCCAATCCGAATAATACTCAAAGACTTACGTTCATTTTTTATCTGCCTGGTGTGCAAATCTATGTTTACCAATGCATCCAATTCATTGATGACAATGTCAATATTATCAGTTCCAATGCCAGTAGAAAGTACGGTGATCCTTTTGGAACCATACATTCCGGTCGCAGAAACAAATTCACGGTTCTCAGTTTCAGATTCAATTTGATCAAAAAATCCTGCAATCATCTTGACCCTGCCGGGATCCCCAACCAAAATAACATGATCGGCCAATTGTTCCGGTTTCATGTGAAGATGGAAAATAGTTCCGTCAGGATTGATAATCAGCTCTGAAGGTTCAATAACGCTCATGTCAATTCTTTTGATGTAGTTCAAAGGTAAAAAAAAGTAGGATGATCCTGAATATTTTTAATTTTGCAGCGAGTAAATCACAAAATATGATTCAAAGAATTCAAACACTTTATCTACTGATTGCGGCACTTCTGGTAGCATCACTTTTTTTTGTCCCTTTCGCTGAATTAACGGGAAAGGATGGTGCACAGTATTTGTTCAATATTTCAGGAATCACTGTGAACAGCAGCAATGGAAGTGCAATTCTGGACAGTACCTGGCCGGTACTGGTATTGGTATGTTTGAGCCTGATTATTTTAGTCATATCCATTTTCCTGTTCAAAAATAGAATAACGCAAATCAGGGTTTCATATATAAACATCTCCTTCCTGTTTGGGTTAAAAGCCCTTATGTACTACTATACATGGAGTGGCAACAACCTTCCGGCAGGTGGTTTACATTCGAAAATCTATTCAACATTACCACTGATAGCAGCAATTTTGGTTTTTATAGCCATCAGGAATATTAGGAAAGACGAAAATCTTGTCAAATCAATCGACCGTATCCGCTAGAACAGCTCCGAGAGTTTTTCAGCGATGCTGGAAAGAAATTGTTCATCCTCCGTTGTGAATGGAGCAAAGGCATGTGAATCAATGTCAATTTCTGCAATAAACCGATCATCCTTAAGAATAGGCACGACAATTTCACTTTGTACATCCATACTGCACGCCAGATAGTTATCCTGCCCGGTGACATCCTGAACAACCATAGTCTTCTTGCTTGCAGCTACCTGTCCGCATATTCCTTTTCCTACCGGGATATGGGTATGATCGGTAGCGGCTCCTGCATACGGACCTAGTACCAGTTGATTGTTTTGTGGATCTAGCAAATAAAAGCCGACCCAGTCATAATGCGATATTTCTGTTTTTAAAAGCCGTGATGTACTTAACATCAGGCTATTAACATCTAAATTTTGATCTTTAATCGCGCAAAATTTTTTATATACTTCGGAAAATTGTTGCTCCATTTTACGGATCTAGGTTATTCTTATTTCGTTTTCATAGGTGATTTTCTCACAGTAATAGCACTTCATTTCAATAGGTTTCTCGTTGATAATCTGAAATTTAGTACTCACTGACTCAGCATTTGTGATGCATTTTGGGTTGAAGCAACGTACAATTCCATTTACCTGTTCAGGAATTTGAACCACTCTTTTTTCAACCACTTCATAATTCCGGATGGTATTAAGTTTTGCATGGGGAGCTACCAGGGCAATTTTGTTAACCTCTTCGTCTTCGAAGTACCTATTGGCAATTTTTATGATTGCTTTGGTTCCCATTGCCTTGCTGTCGAGGTTGTTACCAAAAGTAACCATGTTGTTGAATGCTTCCAGTTTGAGAATCTGGATTACTTTGAACAGTGCTTTTGGGGGAATGTGGTCGATCACCGTTCCGTCCTTTATGGCACTTACATTAAGTTGCTTTTCCATTTGGCTTGAATTATCTAAGATTTAACAGGTGAGAGATGATCGCCATTCGCGTGTAGACGCCGTTTCTGGCTTGTGTGAAATAGTACGCTTTAGGATTACTGTCAACGTTGGTATGGATCTCATTGATCCTTGGCAGCGGGTGCAATATTTTCACGGTAGGTTTGGTATTGGCCAGCATCTCATTTTTAAGGATATAAACATTTTTAACCTTCTCATACTCAACCGGATCTATAAACCGTTCTTTCTGAACGCGCGTCATGTAGATGATGTCTGCCTGGTTGATGATGTCATTGAACTCCAGATGCTCAAAATAGCGTATTCCCTTGTTGGAGAGATAGATCTTATATTCGTCAGGCATCGCCAATTCGGGAGGGGCAACAAAATTAAAGATCGGGTTCTTAAATTGAGACATGGCCATTAAAAGGCTATGAACGGTCCTTCCGTATTTCAGGTCACCAACCATGAAAAGATTGATGTCATCCAACCGTCCCTGCGTTTTCATGATGGAATACATGTCAAGCAATGTTTGGCTTGGGTGCTGGTTGGCGCCGTCACCGGCATTGATGACAGGAACATCAGAGACCTCAGCCGCATAGCGTGCGCTGCCCTCCAAAGGGTGCCGCATGATGATCATATCAGCGTAGTTACTCACCATTTTGATGGTGTCGTGAAGCGTTTCACCCTTGGAAACACTGGACGAATTGGAATCGGAGAATCCAATAATTTTTCCGCCTAAACGGTTGATTGCAGTCTCAAAACTAAGTCTGGTCCGCGTAGAAGGTTCAAAAAATAACGTGGCAATCACTTTCCCTTTCAATAAAGATTGGCTCGGGTTCTCTTCAAACTGCATGGAAAGTTCCATAATCTTCAGATACTCCTCCTTGGAAAAATCTGTGATTGAGATTAAATTCTTTTTGCTCATGTTTGGTTAATATTGATTGTTTATTTCATTCTCCAACGATTTTCAGGTCCTGATAGCCCTCAATTTTTGCAATTTTAGATTTAATCCCTTCTATTCTGGCTGATCTTACTTTGATCTGAATAGAACATTGGAGATCAAATTGTGTGGCGACTATTTCCAGTTGTTCCTCTTTGATCAATTGCATCAGGTTGTTCATTGCGGCATAATCAAACTCGATTTCCAGGATATGTTCAACCATCCTTGTAACAATCGTTGCATTTGAAATTGCATCGCTGGCAGCCTGTTTGTAGGCCTGAATAAGCCCGCTAACACCCAGCAATGTTCCGCCAAAATACCTGACCACTACCAACAATATGTTTGTCAGCTGATGTGATTGAATTTGACCAAAAATGGGCCTGCCTGCCGTTCCTGAAGGTTCTCCATCATCATTGACACGGTATCTTTCCTGGCCAATCCCTATACTCCACGCATAACAACAATGACGGGCAGAGAAATGCTCCTTTCTGATTCCCGTAAGAATCTCCTTAATTGTCTCTTCGTCATGAACAGGAAATGCATAGGAGATAAATTTACTACCCTTTTCCTTGTACAAGCCTTCGGATGGACGATCAATGGATTGATAGGTATCAGACACCATCTGAATTATTGTTAAAATACGGACATTAAATATTTTAAAATAAAAAAAGCAAACTTGTCAGTCTGCTTATGCGAAAATTACATTTTCAATTTATTTTCTATTTCATCGATACTCAGCCTAAAATTTTTATCAATCTCTTTCAGGTTGGTGACAGTCCGGCAGGCATGAAGAACAGTGGCATGGTCTTTACCACCAATTTGTGAACCAATGGAAGCGAGTGATGACTGAGTCAAATTCTTGGCGAAATACATGGCAATCTGTCTTGCCTGAACAATCTCCCTTTTTCGGGTTTTAACAGAAAGGGAATCTACAGGTATACAGAAATAGTCAGAAACAACTTTCGAAATATAATCGATGGTCAACTCTCTTTTGGTGTTGTTAACCAGTTTGTTAATCATCTTGATGGCCAAATCAAGGGTAATTTCCTTTTTATTGAGTGTAGCCTGCGCGAGCAAAGAGATCAGCGCTCCCTCCAATTCCCTTACGTTGCTGTTAATATGGGATGCAATGTATTCCAATACCACTTCAGAGATGACAATACCATCTTTATAGATCTTTTTCCGAAGGATATTCATTCTGGTTTCAAAATCTGGTACCTGAAGGTCAGCAGTAAGTCCCCATTTGAAACGGGACAGCAAACGTTGTTCCATCCCTTTCAGTTCGATGGGTGATTTATCTGAAGTCAGAATTAATTGCTTGCCCGATTGATGCAGATGATTAAAAATATGGAAGAATGTCTCCTGGGTTTTCTCTTTCCCTGCAAATTCCTGAACATCATCGATGATCAGGACGTCTATCATCTGGTAGAAATGCAAAAAGTCATTTCTGGAATTGTTTCGGGTAGCTTCAGAAAATTGAATAAAGAATTTGTTTGCATTTACATACAGTACAATCTTATCAGGAAACCGCTCTTTTACCTCTATTCCGATTGCCTGGGCTAAATGTGTTTTCCCCAGCCCTGAATTTCCGTACAACATAAGGGGATTGAAAGCTGTTCCACCCGGCTTTTGGGCGACAGCATAACCGGCACTCCTGGCCAGACGATTGCATTCACCTTCAATAAAATTATCAAAAGTATTGTCTGATTTTAGCTGGGAATCGATTTGAATTTTCTGAATGCCGGGAATGACAAAAGGATTACGAATTCCGCTCTCATCTGATGGGACAATGGCAGAAACCGGTTTATTTTTTAAATTATTGTTTTGATTGGTAGGCAGTTTTATCGTATACGGTTTATTGTTTACACTGTTGTTATTGTCAACAACGACATTGTATTCCAGCTTTGCCCCAGTGCCCAGCTCTTTCCGTAAGGTTTTTCTCAGGATATCAATGTATTGCTCTTCCAGGTACTCGTAAAAAAAAGGACTTGGAACCTGAATCGTTAAAACGTTGTTCTCCAGTTTAAGGGGAACAATAGGTTCAAACCAGGTTCTGTAACTTATGTTAGGAACGTTGTCTTTAATAATTCTTAAACAACTATCCCAAATTGACACGTGATCTCTCTCCATCTAGGTTGCGGTAAAAAAAAGTAAAACTAAAAAAAGGTAATCGAGTTAAAGCCAAATAAGACAGATCATGATCAATACTTTTGTTCTTTATAGTTCGTCATCTAATTTTTTATATTTCAGTTAAATAAGTGAATAAATAAAGTTAATTACCTGATAATCAGGATGATAGAATTTAGTAAAGGCCAAAATGCTGATAGTATGTTACTTCAATATTTTTTATACCCCTAAAATTTTTGATGTTTTATATTTTGACGGATGGCAAAATACTATAAAAATCAATCTTTTTTCGATGGGTTAAATTAGTTAAAAAAGATTAACTCAATGTTACTTTGAACAAATTTTTAACGCTTTTTTCAGAGAAATTTCATCTTTGTTCTGATATGCTTTTAAAGTAGCCTGAGGAAAAGAGAGTTGCACCTTATTTAGAATCATTCTAATTTTATCATAAGACTTATCCTCTCCGGCGAAATAAAGGAATTTGGATCCTTCTATTGATTCCTTAACATCTTTAATGCCTTGAAATATAGATGATTCAAGCGGTATTTGTACATTTGAACTGAATAAAAAAACTTTAAAGTCGATATTTTCAATAGTCTTATATTTGGATCCTGGAGCCAAATAAACCTCTTTCCCGAAGTTGAAAGCAGCAATTTTCAGGTATCGATGAGGATTAATTTTCAAGTCAACCAGTAGACGGTTCAGGTTTTCGCCCGACTCGGCCAATTGATTGTACAATGTTGAGTCTTTTACCAAAAGTCCAAGCGTTCCATTTGAATTGTTGATGTTGGATAGGATCGTTTCCAATCCAGCAGTTGATTTATTTAAATGTGTTATGATAGAATTAAGTTCAGACGGATTGATGGAATCACTGATGGCCGAGAAATTATTTAAGATCTTTCCCAACGCTTTTGAATCCTTGTTCAAATTTTCGGTGAGCTCTTTCAGGTTGACAATGCTTGCAGAGAGATTTGTCTTTTGGGTACCGACTACAATGCTTAAATCACTCGATATTTGCTCAAGATTCTCCATGGTAAGGCTTATCTGCTTAAGGCTCTTCTCAATATTTCTCCTGGATTCACTGTTAAGTAAGATAGAAACCCCTGAAACGATAGAATCCAGTGACACGATTAATCGCTCGGCCTTGGCCTTGATCGGCGCAATCTGTTCAGTTACCTGGCTCATCAGATCGGATTCGATCTTTGTTTTGATGGTATCATTGTGCTGATAAAATTGTGAAGATTTACCCAGACTCAACTTTACGACTTTTGAACCCAAAAGATCATTGTTGGCAATTTCGGCAGTTGTTCCAACAGGCAACGGAAACTTATTGAATACGGCGATTTTGACGATAAGATCACCTGACAGATCATCGGAAAAATAGATTTCCCTCACGTAACCGATCTTTAATCCATTGAGCTGCACAACTGTAGAAACTTCTAAGCCGCCAACATTCTTGTATCTTGCAATGTATACCTTTTCAGTCCTTAGGATATCACGCCCTTTTAGAAAATTTATTCCCCAAACCAATACCATCAAGCTGATAGCCAAAACAATACCAATTTTAGACGTTTTTGAAATTTTCACGGGTAAATAGTTTATTGAATATTAAATATCAGATACCTTTTAAATTGGCGGCGGTGACGCTCAAATGCCTCACAAAGGTAAAGAGGATTTAGATCAAATAAAAGCAGTGAATTCATCACAGTTTACTTTTTCTTTTCTTTCATCCAAACCATCTTGGTCTTATTGTTCTGAATTGAGACGATAAATGCGTCAGGAAATTTCTTTGATACCTCCTCGTAATTAGACTTTGTTGTTTGAAAAGAATCAGATTCGAAACAGTAATATTTATAATTGCCGTTAAAAATCATCTCTTTGATGGGGGTAATGCCTTTGAACGACTTAGAATCAAGACTTATTTTTCTTGAGAAAACCCCAATCTGTATGGCATAGGTAATGCCACTTTCTGTAACCATTTTTTCTGGCCGCTTTTTTTCTGACAGTGTTCCACTTTTGACTTTTTGCAGAGTCTTGGTAGACGTATCCGCCACAATTGAGTTCTTTCCACTGCGGGATGGTTCCAATTCGGTCTGATTTCTCTCCGGTGTTGATTTATGCTTTGGTTTTTGGGTATTTTCTGGATTAATTCCATTGGTTTGCCTGTCGGGAATAATTTCCTTTGTATCCAACTTTTCAAGGTAATTAATCAAAGAACCGTAAATGGAATGGGCTATTTCATTTCTGCCATTATCCGTCTGAAGGAAACTGTTCTCTTTTTTGTTGCTTAAATAGCCAGTTTCAATAAGTACGCTTGGCATGGCTGTTTCCCTGAGTACTAAGAAGCCGGCTTGTCTAACATCGCGGTTATTTCTTTGCGCAACCTCTTTAAAATTAGATTGCAGGATGGAAGCGAAGCGCAAACTTTGGTCCAGATAGGCATCCTGAACCAACTCGAACATGATGTAAGACTCAGAAAGATTAGGGTTAAAACCCTCATAACGCGTAGAGTAGTCTTCTTCCAGCAAGATTACACTGTTCTCTTTTTTAGCAACGTTCAGGTTATCTTCTGTTCTGTGCAAACCCAAAACATAGGTTTCCGTGCCGTGAATTTCCGGACTTCCACAATAATTTGCATGAATGGAAATAAACAAATCGGCATTGGCTTTGTTGGCTATTTGGGCCCTGTCCAGCAATGGCACAAAATAATCCCCATCCCTGATATAGACGACTTTGATGTTCTGTTGGTTTTGCCTGATCAAATTCCCCAGTTTGAGCGCAATGTCCAAAACAATATTTTTTTCTTTGGCCTTTCCGACAACGGTTCCCGGATCTTTTCCACCATGACCCGCATCAATGACTACTGTCTTAATTGAGCCATTTTTCTGTTGGCCATCAGCCCCGTAAAATACAAATGAGAAGATGATGAAAAGCCAAATCCATTTTATGCCAAAGGTTATAATTTTGCTGCCCATCACTCTATATAATTTAAGCCTCATTCGCTGATGTTAAACGTATACAAAAATAGAAGATTAAATTATTTATCAGTGTACCCTTTTTGTCCGGTAGGATTTTTTACTTTTGCCTCAAGGGAAGGCGGATTGAAATCAGAATTTTAAAACGATCTAATTCTATAGATTTGAGCACTATACGATTTATTAAATATACTTTTTTACTGATTCTCATTTGGCAATCACTTGTTTTTGCTCAGGGACCGGCCTCAAGCAAAAGGAATATAAAAAGGCAATCAATCACTTCCTTACCCTCCTCGAAAAGAGATAAAAAAAGTGTAAGTGATTCATTAATAGTCATAAAGAAGGATTCAGTGGCATTGGATTCTCTTCAAAGCATTAAGAATAATGATGATTTTGACGCCCAGGTAGATTATACTGCTGACGGGAAAATACTGTTTTTCAATAGTGCCAACAAGATATTCATGTACAAGAATGCGAAAGTTAAATACAAGGATATTGAACTTACCGCTGATTACATTGAATTAAATAAGGATAGTAACCTGGTACATGCAACCGGAAAACCTGATTCGACCGGGACAATTGTCGGAAAACCTGTATTTAAGCAAGGTGAACAGGAATTTGAAGCCGATGAAATCAAATACAATTTTCTTACCAAGAAGGGAATAGTCTATGGCGTGGTGACGGAGCAGGAGGGGGGATTCATTCATAGTGGCAAGACGAAGCTGATGAATGATTCGACCTATAATCTGAAGGATGGCAAATATACGACCTGTGATGCCGAGCATCCTCATTTTTATCTTCAGATGACCAAAGCAAAAGTTCTTTCAAACAAAAAAATTGTAACCGGACCAGCCTATCTGGTTCTGGAAGATATTCCAATATACTTTTTATTCATCCCCTTTGGTTTCTTCCCGAACTCGCCAACCTATTCATCCGGTTTTTTAATGCCTACTTATGGTGATGAAATTAACAGGGGTTTCTTCCTGAGGGATATGGGTTATTATTGGGCCGCCAACGATTATTTCGATGTTGCATTGAGGGGGGATATTTTCTCTAAAGGATCTAGAGGGATAAAAATGCATACCAATTATAAACTTCGGTATAAATTCAGTGGTGGCCTTGACATTAACTTTTACAAGAATGTCTTTGGCGACAAGGGGTTACCCGATTATAAGATTCAGAATGATTTTGCCATTACCTGGAACCACTCCATGGATTCAAAGGCAAGTCCCAATCAATCGTTTAGCGCGAGCGTCAACTTTTCTACAAGCCAGTATGATCAAAATAACTCATACACTACTCAGAATTACCTTACAAATACGAAACAATCCAGCATTTCCTATACCAAACGATGGGAAAATAGCCCGTTCTCAATGTCTGCCAACCTGCGACATTCGCAAAACAGTCGTGATACCACCATTAACCTGACTTTACCGCAAATGACATTCAATGTCAACCGGCTCTATCCGTTTAAGTCCGGAAATTCTTCCGGACCCGAGAAATGGTATCAAAAGATTGGTCTTAGTTACAGTTTTGACATGCAGAACTCAATCAATACAAAAGAGTACAAGCTGATGCATACAAATTTAGCCCGGGATTGGCAGAGTGGGGCGAAACACAGCATTCCGATCAGTACTTCATTTAAAGCATTGAAATTTATAACAATCAGTCCTTCAATAAACTACAACGAAAGGTGGTACATGAGTCAGATCAGGAAGGCTTACGATCCGGTAAAAAAATTGGTTTACGTATCTGATACTATTTTTGGTTTTACCCGTGATTATGATTATTCGGTCAGTGTTGGCGCCTCTACCAAAATTTATGGTAATTTCCTGCCATTAAACGCAAAGTCAAACATCAAGGGGATCAGGCACACGATGACCCCAACCCTTAGTTTTAGTATGCAGCCTGATTTTAGTAATCCAAGTTACGGCATGTATGGAAATATTGAGTACTTCGATGACAAGGGAAACCCTGTCACCTTGAGATACCCACATCATGAGGGTGGAATTTATGGTACTGCCGGAGCTGGTAGATCTGGTTCGATAGGCTTGAATATTAGCAATATTCTTGAAATGAAGATGTTGAATACCAATGATACAACTTCGAAGGAGAAATTCAAGAAAGTAAAGCTGATTGACCAGTTATCGCTGGCTACCTCTTACAATTTAGCAGCCGACTCGCTAAATCTCTCTAATATTAATCTGACTGCCCGTACAAAGGTTGCGGGTATTGACATAAACATGGGTGCCATCATGGATCCTTATGCCTTTGAAGATGGGCACCTGATAAATGTGTTTGAATTTGCGCGGACCAAAAAATTGGCACGATTAACCAGTGCCAATTTGTCTTTTGGTTATTCTTTCAAATCTAAATCACAGGAAGATAATAAGCAATTGAAACCTGGGACAAGTAAAGATGGAAAACCCCTTGAAAAATCTGAAGATCAAAAAATGATCGATAATGCCAGGAAAAACTATCCTGAAATACCGGAATATGTCGATTTCGATATTCCCTGGAATCTTTCATTCAATTATAATCTACGCTATAGCAAACCCAATCCCGTTACGGCACCAACCATAAATCAGACAGTGGAATTTAACGGGAGTCTCAACCTGACAAAGGGATGGGATATCGGTTTTTCATCAGGATTGGACATTCAGAAAATGGAGGTATCCTTCACTCAGTTCAATATCTTCAGGGACATGCATTGCTTTCAAATGTCACTCAACCTTGTCCCATTCGGTTACAGACAGAGTTACAGCTTTACGATTCGGGCAACAGCAGCCATGCTTCAGGACTTGAAGCTTAGTAAGCGTGAGAGTTTCTACGATCGGCAGCAGTATTAGCTTAGTAGATGGAATTTATATAATTGGCAATCACACAGGCTATGCTTTATAAGAATAGTTCGCACCATTCTTCAAAACGCTTGCTGCTGTATTTTCCAAATTTTGCTATGGATTTTCGGACTTCGGCCAAAGATTTTTCAGTTAAATTGGGGGAACTTTTGGAATAAAATTTATCAGCAAAGGCAATGATCTGCTCTTCCACCGATTCAGGAATTAAATCCCTCACGGGGAGGGGCAATTTCTTTTCGACAATCTCCTCCTTTGAAATACCTACTCCTGTATGTCTTTCACAAACCAATCCATGATCCGGAAATCCAAGCGAGGTCATGAGCTCACAGCCCAGATACCCGTGTGCCAGATAGGGAAAATCGCCAAAGCAATAGAGATTGGGCGCATTGGTCATAAATATTCCAATATCATGTGTCATGGCAGCCTCTTCAATAAATTGGAGATCCGGATTCAGCTCGCTGTGTTTCGATGCAATTTTCAAGGCTTTATCAGTCACTGCCTGGCTGTGGCTAACAAGAATATGGAAGGCCTTTGACTTCGGTTTGTAATATTTCGAGATCAGCGCTATTGAATCCATTGCCTTCATGGTATTTGCTAAAATGTTTTTAACAAAAAAGTTAATTCCAGAGGATAAAATAAATCAAAAATTTTCACATAAGCCGTTTTTAAGCCCTTCAAATTGCTTAAATTGACGGTTAATCGCTATTTTTAAGCAATATTTAAACAAGATTGAATGCTGATTAGAATTTAGTTGCCGGCACTGGAATAGAAACATTGCCTATTGTTCTTAAATATAAAGGTTAATGTGCTAATCATCAGTTATATAATATAATATTTTACGGGTGAACAAAGAAATTTTTAAAAAATATCCGCGAAACTTCAGACGTGGATTTGAACTTCTGGAAAAAGGAAAGATAGAAAGGGGAACCAGGCGCATTGAAAAAAGTGTTGAATCAGGCTTTAAAGCAGGAATCATTTTTCTGGATCTTTTCAAACACTCTGCAAACGCCACGGATGCCATAGATTTGTTTCAAACAGAATATGAGCAGGATTTTGCAAAAGCAGCGCTGGAACTTGGCATTAAATACTATGATGGGATAGACCGCAAACAATCTTACTCAGATTCTGTCAGGTTTTTCCTTGAGTCTGCACGCGCAGGTGGTATAGAAGCCTGCAATTACATTGGCAGCATGCGTGAAAAGGGGGAGGGACTTCCTTTGGATTCCACCAAGGCATTTGAATGGTATGAAAGAGGGGCCGAGCGTGGCGATAAAGTCGCCAAATACAATTACGGACGGGTCCTCTATTCCGGGGAAGGAGGCTATAAGGATACAGATGAAGCAGTTGACTATTGGTATGCTTCGGCAAAGGATGGCTATTTGCCTGCAGTCTATAAAGTCGGGGAGATATTTGAGTTAGGTTTAACTGTACCGGTAAGACCAGAAAAAGCATATCAGTGGTACCTGAAAGCGGCCACGGATGGGTATGAGCCAGCATATCAGAAGGTTGGACTATTTCTTTATGAAGGGAAAGGCATTGAGGCCAACATTGAGCAGAGCATCGAATGGTTTGGTAAGATTGAGGGAGAGGTATCTTCGGATGTTGCCCTTAAAATGGGTAAGATTTATCTTTTGGGAGTTGGGATTGAAAAAAATCTCGACAAGGCAAAAAAATATCTTGAACAAGCTGTCCATGCTGATTACTCCGAAGCAATTTTCCTGATGGGAAAACTCCATGAAGAGACCAACAACAATGATTTCATGGAATTGTATCAGAAAGCTGCCGATCGCGGATTTGCAGAAGCGCAGGAGGCGTTGGCCAATTATTACCTGAAGCAAGCTGATTACCATGGTGTTGAAATGTTGAAGAAGGCGGCTTTGAATGGTAGCGCCGATGCCATGGTGTTGATGGCTAAACGTTTTGAGATAGGAGAAGGTGTCGAAAAAAATGTAAAGACAGCAGTAGATTATTATCGGAAAGCAGCCGAAAAGGGAAACCTTGAAGCCCAATATCAATATGCCAGTATTTGTCTTGCCGGAGAGTGGATTGAAAGGGACAAATATTCGGCAGGCGACTATTTTAAAAAATCAGCGGAAGCTGGTCATCCCAGGGCATGTTACATTCTGGGACTTTTGCATGAAAAAGGTGAAACCTACTGGTCGGATAAAGACAAGGCATATGAGTGGTTTTTGAAAGCTGCTGAGAAGGGGGTACCGGGCGCCATGTTTAAAACGGCAGTCTATCTCGAGAATGGAGTAAAAGTTGAGAAAAATCTTAGTGAAGCGTTGAGATGGTATAGACAGGCATCCTCAGCCGGCTACGCAAAAGCGGCCTTCAATCTGGCGGTCATGTTCGAAACTGGATTGGGTTGCGAGGCAGACCCGGAAAAATCTATTGAACAATATGAAGTGGCTGCCAATGGCGGGATTGCAGAAGCCATGAACAACCTTGGAAATTTATACCACCAGGGCAAGGGAATAAAATCTGATCCACAGGAGGCTTTCAAATGGTATACACGCGCCGATGATGCCGGTTACATGTTGGGCGCCTATAATTTAGGGGTAATGTGGTACTTTGGTGAAACCGGTGAAAAGAATCTTAAAAAGGCCTATTTTAATTTCAAAAAAGCTGCTGATAAAAATTATCCGCAGGCCCAATATAATTTGGCGGGAATGATACTCTACGGTGAAGGGGTAGAAGAAAACAAAAAGGCAGCCATGGAGCTATTTCGCAAGTCGGCTGAAAATGGGTTTGCTTCTGCCTGGATTAGTTTGGCTGAATTTTACACGACAGGCGAAATTGTGGAGAAGGATGTAGAGAAGGCGATTGAATATTTAAACCTGGCTTCCGATCATGGGTTAGGGGAGGCGGATTATCTCCTTTCAAAAATTCATGAAACTGAAGTGGGTTATCTGGATCCGGTTAAACAGGCTCAGTGTTTGTCTCGGTCTGTAAGTAGAGGTTATCAGGTTGAAGATGCAGAAACTGTTTAAATTGCATTTTTCAATACCATTAGGTCAATCGAATTGAGTTTAATAGAAACTACTGGTTCATTTTTCGAATTAGGATTTGAAAAACCTTATTTTTAAAAGGAAACCTTCGTAGAAAATGTTAGCCCACCGGACTTTAACCTTATTACCTTATTCATTTGGGAAAATGCAGGTATTATGCCGTAATGATTTCTAAAAGAGATCATTGAATAAGGTAATAAGGTTATTATTCAGTCAACCATCCTTTCTACTAAGGTTGAAGCAGAAAATAAGGTTTTAAAACCCGAAGATTTGCCCAAAATCTCATTGGGATAACGATACGGAACTATTAGTAAGAACGCCACGATTTTGATCGCGGCGTTCTTACTTTATCCTTTTGACTTTATCCTTTATCCTTTATCCTTCTCCTCAATCCACCTCCGTGCATTCACAAAGGCTTCAATCCAGGGTGTAACCTGATCTGCTTTTCGTTCGGAAGGGTAGTAGCCCCATTGCCAAGGATAGATTGCCCTTTCAAGATGCGGCATCATGGCCAGGTGACGACCATCTGCCGAGCAAATGGCAGCGGTATTGTAGTCTGATCCGTTTGGATTGCCGGGATAGTTGGCGAAGGAGTATTTCATTGGAATTTTGTACTGATCTTCGCTTTCCGGTATTGAGAACTTTCCTTCACCATGCGCCACCCAAATACCCAATTTCCTGCCTACAAGTGATTTCAGCATAACAGATTCGTTATCAAGAATATCTACATTCAAAAATGATGACTCAAACTTGTGGGATTCGTTGTGATGCATCTTCATCTTCCCTTTTTTCTGCGGATAGACGAGATCCAGGGCAACCATTAGCTGGCAACCATTGCAAACACCCAAACTCAGGGTGTCATTTCTCTTATAAAAATTTTCCAGCGCAGCTTTCGCCCTTTCATTGTATTTGAATGCACCTGCCCAACCAATCGCCGATCCAAGAACATCCGAATTGGAGAATCCTCCAACAAAAACGATGAGACTAATATCTTCCAGGGTTTCACGACCCGTTATCAGGTCGGTCATGTGAACATCTTTTACATCGAATCCAGCCAGATATAAGCTCCAAGCCATCTCCCTATCGCCGTTCACACCCTTTTCCCTGATGATCGCGGCTTTGATACCAGATTGTTCCCTTCTTTTTGGATTTATTCCCAAAGAGTCGAAACTCCCTTTAAAATCTCCAAAATTGAACGAAAGGGCATTTATTTTGTAATTATCGAGACGATTCAATGCCAATTGTTCCCCGCATTGCTTTTTGTCGAGTAGGTATGATGGCCTAAACCACTTTTCCCTTAGCTTATCTATCTCGAAGATATATTGTTCGGTAGAATTGGTAATTCTGATTACTCTTTCTGCCACTGGTTTTCCGATTGGGATACACTTCACACAGGCTAGTTGAAACAGCTTTTCAAATTCAACTGGGTCATTTGCCTGGACAATGACGCCAGGATTCTCACTGAACAGTGCTTTAACACTGTCAGGTTCGTTGAGCAAGGATAAATTGACTTCAATACCTCCGCTATTTTGTGAAAAACAACTTTCCAGTAGTGTAACTATCAGTCCTCCAGATGATATGTCATGTCCCGAAGCTACCACACCAGCGCTGATTGCCTCTTGCAAGGTTTGAAAAGCCTTTGCGAAGTAGGTAGGATCTGATACTGTTGGGGACTCTTCTCCTACAGTAGCCAGGATTTGTCCAAGTGAACTGCCTCCCAGGACCTTTGCCGAATTAGAGAAATCGATGTAGTAAATTGTTTTCGCAGGATCATTGACCAGAACAGGTTCAATGATATTTCTGAGATTGGAAATTTCGCCGGAAGCAGAGATAATCACTGTTCCAGGGGCATAAACAACCTCATCCTTGTATTTTTGTGTCATAGATAAGGAATCTTTTCCGGTAGGAATATTGATTCCCAAAGCACAGGCAAAATCTGAAGCAGCTTCGACTGCCTGGTACAACCGCGCGTTTTCACCCGGATTTTTGGCAGGCCACATCCAATTGGCAGAAAGTGAAACTCCTTTGAGTCCATGGGTGAGGGGGGCCCAAACAATGTTGGTAAGCGCCTCTGCAATGGAAAGAACGGAACCATAAGCAGGATTAATTAACCCAGCGGCAGGTGCATGTCCGAGCGAAGTTGCAATCCCTTTGATCCCTTGATAATCAATGGCTACTGCCCCGAGGTTGTTCAAAGGAAGTTGCAGTTCTCCGGCGCATTGTTGTTTGGCAATTCTTCCGGTGACGGAACGGTCAACTTTATTGGTAAGCCAGTCCTTACAACCGACTGATTCGAGTTGAAAAATTTGCTCTAAATAACTGTATATTAACTCCTTGGAATATGATATTTTTGTAAAATTCTGATCTGGGGTCTTATCTTCCAGTAAGGTGCGGGGTGGTTTGCCAAAGAGGGTAGCCAACTCCATATCGATGGGTCGATCCCCATTTCTACGATTGACAAATGTAAACTTATGATCCCCGGTCGTCTCTCCGATCACGTAAAACGGTGATCTTTCGCGCTCTGCGATCTTTTGTATCCACTCTAAATTTTCTTTTCCGGTTACGAAACCCATTCGTTCCTGAGATTCATTTCCGACGATCTCTTTGGCAGAAAGGGTGGGGTCACCTACCGGAAGTTGATCAACAAATATCTTTCCACCTGTCTCTTCGACAAGTTCGGAGAGACAATTAAGGTGGCCACCCGCGCCATGGTCGTGGATGGAGACGATGGGGTTTTTGCCGGATTCGGCCAAAGAACGGATCGTATTGTAGGCTCTTTTTTGCATCTCAGGATTGGCGCGTTGCACCGCATTCAATTCGATATGGCTTTCGAAAGCGCCCGTATCTACTGATGATACTGCGCCACCGCCCATACCAATACGGTAATTGTCCCCACCAAGCAGGACAACACTTTCCCCTGTTTTTGGTACACCTTTCAGGCTATCCTCTTTTCTGGCATATCCGATACCTCCGGCCTGCATGATTACTTTATCGTAACCATATTTCTTTTGGTTTTCAGCATGTTCAAACGTCAATACGGAACCATTGATGAGGGGTTGCCCAAACTTATTTCCAAAATCAGAAGCTCCATTTGATGCTTTAATTAAAAGCTCTTCAGGATTGTGATACAGCCATTTGCGAGGTTCAAAGTTCTGTTCCCATGCCCGGTTGTTTTCATCATTTCTGGAATAGGAGGTCATGTAAACTGCTGTTCCGGCAATTGGATAACTTCCTTTGCCTCCGGCCATGCGATCGCGAATTTCGCCACCGGTTCCGGTAGCAGCTCCGTTGAAGGGCTCGACAGTGGTGGGAAAATTATGCGTTTCTGCCTTCAAAGAGAGAACCGTTTCGATGTCGGTAACCTGAAAATAATCCGGCTGATCAGCCGAAGCGGGGGCAAATTGCTCTGCAGCAGGACCTTCGCTAAAAGAGCAGTTGTCTTTGTATGCTGAAACGACGGTGTTTGGATTGGTCTTGGTAGTTTTCTTGATCATTTCGAATAGCGTCTGTTGCTTTTCGATGCCATCGATGACAAAAGTTCCGTTGAAAATTTTGTGCCGACAGTGCTCAGAATTTACCTGAGAAAATCCAAATACCTCACTGTCAGTTAGTTTTCTTTTTATTTTTACTGCAACCTCTTCAAGGTATTGAATTTCATCCGGGCTCAATGCCAGTCCCTCCTTCTTGTTGTATGCAAGGATATCCTCAATATAAATAACCGGATCCGGTTGATGGTTGATGGTGAAAATCGATTGGTTCAATCCCTTATAAAAGGCTTGAAGCATTGGATCGAAACTGCTTTGGGCATTTCCATGGATGAATTCTTCGATGCGAATAATCCCGCTAATTCCCATATTTTGGGTAATCTCAACCGCGTTGGTGCTCCATGGAGTGATCATTTCCTTTCGCGGACCTATGTACTGACCTTCCATTTGGTCCGCCGCCACTAGTTGGGCGTCTCCGAAAAGCCAACACAATTTATCTATATCTGTTTGATTCAATGAAACTTGGGTACCTACAGCAATCGTTTTGCTGCGCTCTTTGAAGAAGAGGATCATGTAGCCGGATTTAATGGTTAAAACGTCAGCGAAGATAGGCAGAAGAGATTTAAAAATTACAAATTACAAATTACAAATTACAAATTTTTGATGAGTTGGATCGTGAAGGTTAATCCATTCAAAGGCATTCCAAAGCATAAATACCTGATTACCTAATTTTTAATTTGTAATCTTTAATTTTTAATTTTCTCCGGGTTTCCATTCAGTAACCCTGATCAGATTTGGAAAAGCCTGCGGTTTGAAAATGGATTGATTGTGGAATATCCTCAGACATTCCTGTATGCCTTCGGTAACGCTTGGATGAGGGTGAATGCTTTGCAGTACCTCTTTCAACCGGATATCGGAATTGATCAGATAGGCGATGGAGACGATGAATGCGGAGGCCTGGGGCCCTGCTGCCCGCATTCCCAAAATTCTGTCGGATCCATCGTTGCTGACCATTATTTTCACAAAACCATTGGTATTCCTCATGGCTATTGTTCTATTAACCAGTTCGTTGGAATAAAAAACGGCCTTATATGGAATTCCTTTGCTTTGGAGCATTTTTTCATTTGCACCCACTGCAGCAAGTTCCGGTTTAAAGAACATGAGGGTTGGCATGTGGGAATAGTCGAGCAAATATTCAGTTTTACCAAAGATTGCCTCCACAATGAAACGACCCTGTTCTTCAGCCACCCCATAGAGCGCTTTTTGACCCGTCACATCGCCGGCTGCGAAAATATTGCAGTCGCCAAAATTGGAGAGTGCGCACGCTTCGTTGATTTTAAGATATCCTTTGCTGGCAGTTTCGATGCCCGCATTTTCGAGGCAAAGGCCTGCCGTATTGGGATCCCGTCCAATGGATATAAGAATAATGTCTACCTCTACCACACTGCTGTGCCCATCTTCGTAATCCAGGACCACTTCGAGGTAGTCGTTCTTCTTTCTTACCGTGCGAAGGGTGGCAGTACGGTGGATGGTTACCCCGTTCTTCTCCAGATTTCCCGATACAAAATCGCTAACATCGTCATCTTCAAAGGGAATAACCCTGTGCGTACGGTCCAGTAAATGAACTTCCGTTTGTTTGAAGTTTGAGAAGATGGTTGCAAATTCACAGCCAATGATCCCGGATCCAATGATCATCATTCGTTCAGGGAATGATTCAAGATTCAGAATTCCATCTGAATCGAGTATCTGCTTCTGGTCTATCACCAGGTCCGGGTGGGGGCGGGGTACGGAACCAGTAGCTATGATGACGTACTCGGCATTGATCATCTCAATCCCCTCCTGATTTTTAATTTCCAAAGTGTGACGATCCAAAAACCTGGCAAATCCTTGTTTGTAGGTAATGCTTCCTGGTTGATTTTTGTTGTTTGAGAAGGTCTCAATTTGCGAAAGTATCTGGTTTTGTTTTGTTTTAGCAGCTTGCAAGACCGTTTTTTTAACTTTGTTGTAATCAACCTGGAGACCAGAAGCACGATAACCGCGGTCAACAGCTGCCGCGACCGCATAATCGGCGGAAAGTTCCCACATGGTCTTCGAGGTGAGCGGGCCATTCATAATGCCATTGCCGCCTAAATGCCCTGCTTCGATGATACAAACGTTTTTTCCAAAGTCGAGGGCGCGCATGGTAGCTGCAAAACCCCCTGGTCCACTGCCAATTACAGCCAGATCAAACTGCTTCATACTGATTATTTGATAGTTGTCTCATTCAATGTTCAAAGTACGCAAAAAAAAATGAGATGATCGACTTTTTTTAGATGGTAGATCTTTTTGCCACTATATAAGTTTAAAGGATTTCGTTAGGCTGTCATTAACCGAAATGAATTTGTATCTTGGAAACCACAAAATTTGACTTATTTTGTGGTGACTAAACTGATTAACTTTATCTTTTGAAAAACGGCTAATGATTTCGGAAACCGATTTGATACTTGCCTTAAAGAATGGTAATCTTACTGCTTTTAACGAACTTTTTGATCGTTATGCAAAACGATTGTACCATTTTTCAATTGGATATTTGAAATTGGCAGCAGAAGCGGAGGAAATTGTCCAGGAAGTTTTTTTGAAAATCTGGGACAACAGGACAGAATTGTCAACCCAAAAATCGTTTGAGTCCTATTTGTTTACCATTGCCAGAAATGGCATCTTAAATACAATCCGCAAATCAAAATCAGAGCAAGCCTATCTGAATTATGTAAAAATTAATCCTGGAAAAAATGTCTTGCTCGATGAGGAATTGAATTTCAATGAGCTTGAAAAAGCATATCTTGAAGCAATAGAACAATTGAGCCCGCGAAGAAAAGAAATTTATCTGTTGAGCAAAGAGCAATCTCTTTCGAATGCAGAGATTGCGATAAAGATGAATATTTCGGTGAAAACAGTTGAAAATCAGATGACCTCATCCCTGACCAAAATTCGTAAAACCCTTCGTTCCCTTGGTTTTTCGGGGATTATCTTTTTCGAATTGTTTTTTTAGGTTAAAAAAGATTAAAACTTAATAGGGGTTTTGTGCCCCATAAGTGTATACCAGTTTGAATAACCAAAAGTCAAAATGGGTACAAATCACGAAATAGATTATAAATACTTGCGCGACCGGATGCTTTCCGGTGAGCTAACCTACTCTGAAAAGGATGATCTTATAAGCTATATCCAGGCCTCCTTTCAGGATCATCAATTGGATTTATTGATGCGGGAACACTGGTTAGGGATGGAAAATCAGGAGATTGTCGCTGACGAAATGCAAATCCAGCTTATCAAGAACCAGATCCTTTCCAAAATAAATCAAAAAATAAATTCATCAAAAAAGGAACGCCAACTTTTTCCCTCCAATTGGAAAAATTATCTGTTGCGTATTGCGGCTGTGTTGTTTATCCCTCTTTTACTGGGGTCAGTATTTGTTATTTACCGTATGGACAAACGGTTGGATCAAATGATTGCTTCGACTGCCAACCAGCGAGTGACAGCGAACCCGGGTTCCAGGGTTCATTTTACTTTGCCCGATCAAACGGAAGTATGGCTGAACTCGGGCAGTATGCTTGAGTTTCCGCTTGCACTAAATCTACTGGACAATCGTAAAGTTAAATTGTCGGGGCAAGGATATTTTAAGGTCGCCCATGATTCGGAGCATCCATTTTTTGTCGAAACCGATGAATTAAGGATAAAAGCATTGGGGACATCGTTTGATGTATCCAGTTATGATAATGACAATCAAATTGCATCCACATTGGAAGAGGGATCGATCGCCCTTATCGGTTTGGACGGCAATGAAGTAACCCGCATTCATCCCGGACAAAAAGCTATTCTCGATAAAGCAACCCATAAGATGGTGGTTAGTGATGTAGAGACTTTGCTAACCACTTCATGGAAAGACGGAAAACTAATTTTCCGGAATACATCCTTGTCAGATGTAACGGTACAACTCGAAAGATGGTTCAACTGTAAGATACACCTGGATCCGCGGTTATTGGACTCCGGTTTGATGTACACAGCAACAATTCAGGACGAAACATTGGGAGAAGTGCTGAAAATGATAGAAATATCCACAAGAATAAAAACTTTAATAAAAGAAAGGGAGGTGTATATAAACAGTAAAAATTAAACCAAACGAATAAGGGCAGTGTTTGCGGCACCACCCTTAATGAATCAATCATTTATTAATAATCAATTCTAGAAAAAACAAAAGTATGAAAAAAAGATGGTTCTTAACGAATCACAGGCATTTATTTGCTTGTGGTGGAAAATTCCTAAAAATCATGAAAATTACTATTTTCATTGTGGTTTTTGCCAGTATGCAAACATTCGCTTTAGACAATTACGCCCAAACCAAAAGAATGGATGTAAAGATTGAAGATTCTGGTATTGTCGCGGCGCTGGAGAAAATTGAGGCACAATCCGAGTTCTTCTTCTTTTACAACAACAAGGTTGTCAAACTCGACAAAATAGTTTCAGTTGATCTAAAAAATAAAACGATCAACGAAATATTAGATGCGGTATTCAAAGATACAGACATAGAATACACCATCAACAACCGGCAAATTATCCTCTCCGGAAAAGATACCGGGATTTCACAAAGCCAGCAACAAAAATCAGTATCCGGAAAGGTTACCGACTCTTCCGGTGGCGTATTACCAGGTGTAACAGTCGTTGTTAAAGGTACTACAACAGGGGTAATAACTAATACCAACGGAAATTTTTCACTTTCGAATATCCCTGAAAACGCAATTTTGCAGTTTTCGTTCGTGGGGATGAAAACCCAAGAAGTATTTGTAGCAAGTAAAACAATCATCAATGTGACGCTTGCCGAAGAGACAGTTGGGATTGAAGAGGTAGTGGCAATCGGGTATGGAACGATGAAAAAGAGTGATTTGACGGGTTCAATTGCTTCTGTTAAAAGTGATGAAATTAGTGCATTTTCAACGAGCAATGTGATACAAGCATTGGCTGGTCGTGCTGCTGGAGTACAGATTACACAAAATACAGGTTCCCTCGGAGGAAACATGCAGGTCCGGATCAGAGGAAATAATTCAATTAAGGGAAATAATGAGCCACTTTATATAATTGATGGCTTTCCTGGTGACATCTCAATATTGAATAATGCTGATATTGAAAGAATCGAAATTTTAAAAGACGCTTCAGCCACTGCAATTTATGGTTCGCGAGGTGCAAACGGGGTGGTATTGATTACAACCAAGCATGGGAAAGCGGGCAAGACTAAAATTGATTTTGAATCAAGCTTTGGAGTCTCACAAATAAGTAAGAAGTTTGATTTAATGAATGGGAAAGAATTTGCCCTCCTATACAATGAACTTGCTAATAATAGAGGGAAGAATCCTTATTTCACTCAGAGTGAAATTGATAGTTTTGGGGATGGAACCGATTGGCAAGATGTTTGTTTTCGTATTGCTCCTATCCAGAACCACGTATTAAGTATTTCCGGAGGGACAGAGAAAACACAATTCATTGTATCGGGTACCATTTTTGATCAGAAAGGAATCCTTGAAGGGACTGATTATCAGAAATATTCACTCAAGGCAAATATCAACCATGATATTAGTAAAAAATTTAGTATTAATTATGGGGCAATTCTAACCCGTACAAATAAGAATGGTAATGAGAGTGGAGGTAGTAGTAATAGCTTAATATCAAGTATTTTAACCTCTCCACCCACATTAACCCCTTATTATGAAGATGGTACGATTCGCCGGCTTAATAATGTATATAGTTTTGTTTATGCAAATATGATAAATCCACTATATTTGATTAAAGAAACAAGCAATTCTGCAAAAACAAATATAATCTTGGCAAATGTTGCATTTTTCTATAAACCAATTCCTGATTTAATTATTAAGGTTGCAGGGAATGTCAATAATAGCGATTATAGGGGAGATAATTATATTACCAACCAATTTGTCGGGATCGGTACACCTGGTGCTGCATCTGTCAGTACATCACAGAATCTATCTTTACTTGGTGAAAATACAATAACTTATACAAAAAGTTTTAATGAAAATCATAAGTTTAATGCACTTGCCGGTTTTACTTATGAAAATAACAAATATACAATGTTGGCTGCTTCCGGATCAGGCTTTATGAGTGATGTTTTTGAAACCTACAACCTTGGTGCAGCAAAGTCTTTTGGGATTCCTTCAACAGCGTTTACGGAATCTACTTTGCTATCTTATTTAGGAAGAGCGAATTACAGCTACAAAGATAGATATTTGCTTACAGTAAGTATGCGTGCTGACGGCTCTTCCAAATTCAGTGAAGGCAATAAATGGGGTTATTTCCCTTCTGGTGCTTTTGCATGGAGGATAAAAGAAGAAAGTTTTTTAAAAGATAATCCTAACATTTCTGATTTAAAATTTCGAATTGGCTGGGGGAAAACGGGTAGCCAAGCTATATCTGCTTATGCAACGCAGGTTCTCTTAAGCTCAGGAAGTACTGTTTTTGATGATACAGGCTATACTTATTTTGCCCCAAGTTCTATTTATCCGGGCGACTTGAAATGGGAAACGACCGAACAAACAAATGTCGGAGTAGATGTTGGATTTTTGAATAACCGACTCCATTTAACCGCTGACTATTATTATAAGAGAACCAGCGACCTATTGAATAGCGTAATATTGCCTGCTTCAGAGGGCTGGAGTAGTATCATTAAGAATATCGGGTCGATCCAGAACAAAGGATTGGAATTGACTATAGATGCAAATATTCTGGATGGCCGTTTTAAATGGGATGTATCGGGGAACATTGCTTTTAACCGGAATAAAGTTTTAAAATTAAGTGGAGGGCAGGACATAACAGGTTCATTGTTATATAGCGAGGTAATAAATGACTTTGTTAGTCTTTTGAGAGAAGGACATCCGTTTGCTGAATTTTATGGGTATATAGAAGATGGATATGATAATAAAGGAACAATTAAATATAAGGATTTAAATTCTGATGGATTAATAAATAATTTGGATAAAACATTTATAGGTGATCCTAATCCTGATTTTATTTATGGTTTTAATTCAACCATGTCGTATCGTAATTTTGAACTTAATATGTTCTTTAATGGATCTTATGGAAATGATATTTTTAATTATAGCTCTAGTGTAAGTACACTTAATATCTTAACCGGAGCCAATTTATTACGAAATGTCTATTTGGATCACTGGACACCGGAAAAAACGGATGCAAAATACCCAGCCATAAATTTTATTTCAGGTCGTGTATCTGATCGTTTTGTAGAGGATGGATCTTACCTGCGTCTCAGGAACATTCAGTTGGGTTATACTTTCCCGGTAAAAAAATATGGACTGAATTGGTTAAGTAACCTTCAGCTATATATAAGTGGACAAAACCTGATTACATTTACTAGTTATTCAGGGTGGGATCCAGATGTAAGCTCTTTGGGAGGTGGTAACTCAATAAATCAGGGGATTGATTTTTTTACATATCCATCCTCTAAATCAATTACTTGTGGTATTAAAGTAATTTTTTAAAAATGTAAATAAAATTAGCATTATGAAAAATATATATATCTTATTAATGTTCTTGTTAATATTCATTTCTTGTAATGATATTCTGAAAGAACAACCCAAAGCAATTGCAGTAGCAACCTACTATAATACTTCACAAGAAATTGAATCGGGTGTAAATGCTATCTATATGCCATATAGGCAGGGGAATACTTACCAATCTTTGTTTCCAGTCATATTAGATGTTTTAACAGACTTATATCAGGGTACAATCTTTTGGAATGATGGTCAAAATTATAGCACACCGACTCTTGGATTCATGAATGGTATTTGGGGCAACATGTACCTTTCGATTCGCAATGCAAATTTAATTATAAAAAATGCTCCGAATGGAAGTGATATCAGTAAAGAAGATGTTACAAAATATGTAAGCGAAGCAAAATTCATGAGGGCTCTGTCCTATTTTCATTTGGTAAGATTATGGGGAAAGGTACCTATTCGGAAAATAGAAAACATGACAGAAAGTGATGTGCCAAAAAGTACGGAAAATGAAGTATTTCAATTTATTATTGATGATCTTAAAGATGCAGAAAGTAATCTGCCGGATAAACCGAATGCAGTAGGACGTCCTTCAAAATGGAGTGCGAAAACTGTGCTTGCAGACGTATATTTTTATAAAGGCCTCAATGCGGAAGCAAGTGCAAAAGCTAAAGAGGTAATTGAGTCAGGTAAATATTCGTTGGTAGAAGTAAAAAAATGGGAGGATTTTGATTCAAAGCTTTATGGAACTAATGTTATTGGTTCATCAGAGTCAATATTTAGTATAATGTTTTCAAAGTCTTCAACTAGCTTAAATTCAACTTTTTTTATCGTTCTAAACTATGCAAACTCTCCATATTCGGGGGGTAGAGGGAATAGTTCAATATTTATTGATACATTAAGTCAACCGCTGTATAGTAATTGGAATAATAAAGACATACGCAAAGATCTTTGGTATAGTGCGGATTTTGGAGAAGGGAAAAACACAATGGTGAGCAGAAAGTTCATAGATCCAAATGCTAATGGGGGAGGTTCTGGTATTGATTTTCCTCTTTACCGATATGCTGACTTACTTTTAATTTATGCAGAAGCCTCTTGCCTGGCAAATAATGGTCCCACTGCTGATGGGATGGAAGCGTTGAACAAGGTACATCGCCGTGCATATGGGAAAAATCCACCAACGCAACCTTCGGATATTGATTTTAAGTTAACTGATTATGATGCTAAATCTTTTGCCAATTTAGTTATTAAAGAGCGGGGATATGAGACGATGGTTGAAGGAAAACGGTGGTTTGACTTGAAAAGAATAGGTAAGGTTGCAGAATATATTAAAGCAAACAGAGGTATTGATATAGCGGGAAAATTATTGCTATGGCCAATTCCCAATACTGAATTACAATACAATCACGCGCTTGATCCAACGAAAGACCAAAATCCAGGATATTGAGTGTCACGAACAACTCGCAAGTTGGAGCTGTGTAAACGATGGGAGCAGGCCACCTGAAGCGTCCTTCAGGCGCCGCTTCCGCGTTAGCTCTAATCTACTGTGGTTGAAAGATGTAGGAGTAAGCATCAGGGGAAGAAGGTATTATTAAAAATTCAGGTAGGTGCGAAGAACATGAGCATAAACAAATTCTGACGAGGCGTTGAAATGATTAGGCAATGTCAAAACCATGTGCAGTAATCTTTGTTGATGTGAAGAAGCTGGAATGCCCAAGAAAAGCAGGTTATTCAAGACAACATTGGAATTGGCAGGCGAGAAGATCAGGCATCAGAAAGAATTAATTTGGTCAATGAATATTATCAAAAAAATCGATAAATAATGTCATTTAAAACTAAAATATTATGGAAAGAAGAATGGGAAATGATAAGTATATGTCAGCAGATATTAACCGCCGTAAGGTGTTAATAAATATCGTTAAGGGATCGATTACAGGGGCATTGTTGACCACTTTGGGAAATAGAGCATTTGCAATTGAGTCAGATAACAATGTTCCGCCCCATATGCCTGATTCTGTTTGGACACAAATGCGTGGATTCAATTACCAACCAAGTTATGGATCCAATGGTTTTGAGCTCTGGCAGAAGTTTGACGCTAAAATCATCGAGACAGAACTGGCTCAAGGAAAACATTTTTTTCCGAAAATGAACATAATTCGCTGGTGGCAGTCATGGGATGCATTCCTCCGTGATCCTGAACGCTATGGGAGAAACTTCACTACAACATTGGAATTGGCTGAAAAGGTAGGATGCCAAGTTATGCCATGCCTTTTTAACCGTTGGCACGATAAAGTCCTCGATTACGGAGGCATCTACATTGACCACTTTTTACCCAACTGCTGGGTATGGAAAGATAGAATGTTCCATGCCTTTCTGGAAGGCATCGTTGGACAGCATAGCGATGATCCACGCATTGTTGCGTGGGATTTGTGTAATGAACCTTATACTTATTCTCAACAAGAATTATTTGCGGACATTACTCAAGCTGAGACAGTCTGGTTGAAGAGTCTATATGATATCTGTAAAGATCTAGGTGCACAAGCTCCAATTACAGTAGGTATTCATCCCGGCATGACATTAGAGAGGTTAGATCCGGTTTGTGATTTATTAAGTATTCATCCCTATTGGATACACGATCGTCACAACGCTTCTAAGGAAGACTTTGAAAAAGGACTTGACGCTTCTGTAGCTTTCGCACTGAAAACAAATAAACCGCTGATGGCAACAGAATGTTGTTGGGGATCCCTCGACGATAAAACACGTGCAGATTCAATACGCTATACACTTTCGCAGTTAAAGCAGCGCAACATTGGCTGGACGTGCTACCTGTTACACCATAGCTTGATTGCTGATGCCCACCGACCTGAATTCGGTCCGGTCGGCCCTCCCGGCAATCTTGCATTCATCGAAGCAAATGGTACGCTACGCAATGGGCATGAGGTGTTTAACGAGTTTTAACCAAAGAGACTTCGTAAAAAGTTACATTTAGTGAAGGAAAGATTTTAAATCACTGTTTTCCGGTATAAATAATTAACCGGGTCAGACCGTTTCCAGACCAAGCCGGTTTGGCTACTTTTGAGTTACTACACAAAAAAGTTGGCCATGGATAAAAGTAGAAATTTTAGAGGACAGCCGATATTTAATCAGCTAATAAAGTTCATTGCTTGGTAAAAAACGTAGCAAATGCAATAATATTAATGGTTTCAAAGAACTATTGAAAATAACAACGCACGTTAGTGACGTTACAATTAAAAATTACTCAAATTCCGGTTTTACCGGACTACAATAAAAATAAAATAGAAGAAATGAAAAAATCAGTTTTAGTTTTCCTGAATGTAGTTTTTGTAATAACCTTGAATGGACAAAGTAAAACACAAATAAGCAATTTACTATCTGAAAGTGATTTAGGTTACTTAAAAGAACTTACAAAAAATGTACTGGAAAGCTCTCGCATCTATCCTGAGCAAAAAATTTCTCCTAATTTTGGAGGCAACCAAACCGGAGGAATACTTATCAGACCGGGAGGACGAAAATGTTATCCGGCGTTTTGGATCAGAGATTATGCGATGTCGTTAGAATGTGGGTTTATTACAAAAGACGAACAAAAGCACATGTTACAACTAACTGCGTCCAGACAATGCGACCAAACATGGATTACAAATACAGGTAGTATGATTCCTTTGGGAGCAATTGCGGACCATATCAGAATTGATGATAGCAAACCAATTTTTTTCCCCGGAACGTACGACTATAATAGTCAGGGAGGAAAAACCTTTGGGATGGTTCCTCCATATTGTGACCAGTTTTTCTTCATCGATATGGCTTATTATTACATGAAAAGTACCTCTTCTGCTAAATTTTTACTCAATGAAATTAATGGGGTTAGATTGATTGACCGTTTAGAAATGGCTTACAAGGTACCTCCAACGCGGCAAGATGGTGTTTTAGTTTACACAACGGATGATTTTAGGGGTGTTGATTTTGGGTTTAGGGATGCCATTTATATTACCGGTGAACTTTGCTATCCATCTTTGCTTAAATATAGAGCATCAATGGAATTAGCTGAACTGTTTGAACTGATTAAATGTAAAGATAAAGCTGATGCTTATAGAACTACAGCAAAACGACTGAAAAATGAAATTCCTCAAACCTTTTCCGATAATAGGGGAATGCTTTTAGCCTCAACCGGAAAAAGCAAACAGGCGGATGTGTGGAGTACCGCATTAGCTGTATATTTTGGTGTTTTAGAGGGTGAGAAACAAAAAAAAACCTGCCAGTTTCTTAGAGATGCTTACAAAAATGGAACATTAACAAGCAGGGGTAATATCAGGCATGTGCTAACATGCGATGATTTTAGTGAATCAACGGCATGGGAGAGAAGTAAAGCAGTAAAAAACTACTATCAAAACGGAGCATATTGGGGCACTCCGACCGGATGGATTTGTTATGCGATTGCCAAAGTTGATGTTTATGCAGCAAAACAACTTGCAAAAGAATACATTGATGATTTACGTGCCGGTGATTATAGAAAGGGGTCTGAAATTGGTGCTCCATGGGAATGTTATAATGCAGACTCTGCACGAAACTCGGTATATCTCACAACTGTTACCTGCCCTTATATAGTATTTAACCAAAAATGATGATTAATTTTTTTTTTACCTTGTTTATAAATGTTTTAACAAAATATGTTTTTATTAACTAAGGAGGTGTAATTATGAAGGCAGTTAGAATACATGGGCCAATGAAGGTCAGCATTGACGAAGTTCCGGTGAGGGCGCTTGGAGAACATGATGTTCTTGTTAAAGTTAAAGCAGCAGGTCTCTGTGGAACAGATTACGAATTGTATACAAACGATATGGTCTACCTTAAAGAGGGATTGGCAGCGCTTCCTCTTATTCCGGGACATGAATGGTCAGGCCAGGTCGAGATACTTGGCAAAAATGTTACTAAAATTCATGTGGGTGATAAGGTCTCAGGTGAATGCACAGTTAGCTGCGGTGAGTGCGAATTCTGCCAGAAGGGCC
>JALOCD010000026.1 GCA_023228025.1 Prolixibacteraceae bacterium
TCGGCATTGATCATCTTCTCCGTGATATTGATGACAAACATCCGATCGATAACCGGTATAATCCAGTTAAACCCAAATGAGGCAAAGTGGTGGTACTTACCTAATCTTTCAACCAAGGCACGGTGCGTTGGCCTGACGATTCTGATTCCGGCAAAAAAGAAAAGAACTACTAAAGCAATTCCAACTACAATCATTGGTTCCATAATTTTGGTATTTAAATTGATATTTAACGGATTAAGCTTGATTAGCCTATTTACAAATATAAACAAATTTTACCAATTAAATAAATTTATTGATCATAAAAATTTACTATTCAAATAATATTTTCTTTATAAAATCTTTATACTTTCCCTTCATTCTTAATAATTGCCTTATAAAATGATTCCGTTCTTCGCAGCTAAATTCAGGATTTGATATTATAACATGACAGAAGCGGAAGAAAGTTACCCGTTCATTGGAAAATTCAAGAACATCTTTATCGGTAAGGCTAAAGCAATTCAAGATAAATCAATATTTCATAAACTCTCGCTGGTTGCCTTTTTTGCCTGGATTGGTTTGGGAGCCGATGGTATTACCTCCTCCTGTTATGGTCCGGAAGAGGCCTTTAGAAACCTGCAAGGGCACCCGATGCTGGCCATCTTTGTTGCACTGGGCACCGTGTTCACTATTTTCATTGTCAGTGCAAGTTACAGCCAGATCATCAAATTATTTCCCCATGGTGGAGGAGGATATTTGGTGGGAAGCAAACTCTTGTCGCCTACAGTCGGGATGATTTCGGGATGTGCCTTGATTATCGATTATGTACTTACGATAACCATTTCAGTTTCAAGTGGATCAGACGCATTGTTCAGCTTTTTACCCGAATCGGCCCATGTTTACAAACTTGGAGTGGCCATTGGTGGTGTTTGTTTACTTATTCTGTTAAACCTGCGTGGAGTTAAGGAGTCCGTTTTATCCTTAACTCCCATATTCATTGTATTTATGGCAGCGCACCTTTTCATCATCATCTACGCCATTGCCATAAAAGCAAATGATTTCCAGGCAGTTTCACTCGAAACATCCAGCCAGTTACATTCCTCCGTCAGTCAGTTGGGAATCTGGGGTACCTTATTTATCATTCTTAAGGCCTATAGCATGGGTGCGGGAACCTTTACCGGAATAGAAGCAGTCAGCAACGGTATGCCCATTCTTCGGGAACCGAAAGTGAAGACAGCAAAAAAAACCATGATACTGATGGCTGGATCCCTCTCTTTTCTTGTAATGGGATTAATGGTTGCATATGCCCTTTACAATGTCCAGATCAGTTCAACGAAAACTCTCAATGCGGTTCTTTTTGAAAATGTAACAGCCAATTGGAGCCCAATCTGGTCCAGAGGTTTTGTCCTCACTACCTTGCTGTCAGAGGCTGCGTTGTTGTTTGTTGCTGCGCAAACCGGATTTATTGACGGACCAAGGATCATGGCAAATATGGCCATTGACAAGTGGTTTCCAAAAAAATTCGCCTCCCTCAGCGATCGTCTGGTTACAATGAACGGTGTAGTCCTGATGGGCCTTGCATCTATTTTGCTGATGGCCTTGTCGAGGGGATCGGTCCAATTGCTGGTAGTTTTGTACAGTATCAATGTATTTATTACCTTTTCCATCTCTCAACTCGGGATGGTCAGGCACTGGTGGATCGAACGCAGCAAACTGGCTCATTGGAGACGCAAATTGTCCATCAATGGCATTGGTTTTATCCTAACCACTTTCATCCTTATTTCTGTTACAGTCATTAAATTCGGAGAAGGAGGATGGATCACACTGGTTATTACCGGACTATTTATCCTTATTGCCATTAACATCAAAAGGCATTATTTCAAAACAACTGTCCGGTTAAGCAAAGTGCGGCAAAAAGCCCTTTCTGAAGTTCATGAAGCTCTTTCCCATATACCCAATATTGACCACCATGATCCTCCTCCAGTCGCTTTCAACCCTGATGCAAAGACAGCTATTATCCTTGTTTCGGGTTTTGGAGGGACCGGTCTTTATACCTTCCTGAGAATCAATGAGAGTTTCAAGGGAATTTACCAGAACTATATTTTCATCAGGATAGGGGTTATCAACTCCAAGATATACAGGGGTTCTGAAGAGTTGGAACATTTCAAGCACAATGTGAAGGATGATGGTAAGAAGTATGAAAAAATTGCCAATCAATTTGGTTTTTACGGGAAAAGCATGTGGACAATTGGCACTGATCCTGTAAGCGAGGTTTATCAAATTGTAAAGAAACTTATTCGCCTGGTCCCTAATTCCACCTTTTTCGGAGGCCAGCTGGTATTTTCAAAAACGTTCTTCATGAGTCAGCTTTTGCATAACCACACCATCTTCTCCATCCAGAAAAGGTTTTTCAAATTCGGTATACCTATTGTGATCTTCCCTATTAAGATCGAGTAAATTTGATTACTCCTCATTGAGTCCACTCCGAAAAGCTAATAAATAAGAAGGCCACTAAGGTCACTAAATCACTAAGATTTCACAAAGATTTAAATATCAGCAATATGATTCTTTGCGAACCTTTGAGTCTTGGTGTCTTTGTGGCAGAAAAGGACCTTTCGGTGTAGACTAATCTTTAAATTCCGGTGAGAGCATTCTCCTCTTTCTTTCATACTGGTTTCAGGCAAGGCAATTGTAAAATCCAGCTCTTTACAATTTCTTTATATGCTCATTACCAATCCTTTTAAAATCCTTATAAATAACTGCCCATTTTTGTATCAAACAAAAAATACAAATTATGTATGCAATAATTTTATTAACGAACTCGAAAGCTTTTGAGGAAAATTCTTCCACAGGTTATATAATTGGAGCTGTAATAGCCACGCTTATACTGGGATACCTTATTTACTCACTTTTAAAACCTGAAAAATTTTAAAATATGAGAAACAATAAAAATTTGCTCGCGGTGTTTTTCACTTTAGTCTGCTTTGCAAGTCATCAAGCAGCCGCCCAATCAGATGTACCTACATCCCCATTCAAGGCAACAGCAGATTTGGTAAGCCATTATGTATGGCGAGGCTCAATGGCTACAGGAAGTCCTACCCCCAATTTTCAGCCAACTTTATCTTTTACCAAAGGGAAACTTGAAATTGGTGTTTGGGGATCTACCGATTTTGTAGGGAGTTATAAAGAAGTTGATCCATATGTTTCTATATCTTCCGGACAACTTAAATTTGTAGTTACAGATTACAACTGGAATTTTGATAAAGCCAACTATTTCAACTATAAAAATAGTGAAACGGGGCATCGGCTTGAAGGTACGATTGGTTTTACCGGTCCGGAGACCTTACCCATAAGTGTAACCTGGAATACCATGTTATATGGTTTAGATAAGAAATCAACCGATTCGACCAAACAGGCATATTCAACATATATTGAACTGGGTTATTCCAAAGGGACTACCAGTTTCTTCTTCGGTTTTACTCCGTGGTCAGGTTATTATAACAATTACGGACAGACAACTTTCGACCCTTTGGCCAGAAAGAAGACGTTTTCAATCGTAAATATAGGTGCAAGCGTTACGAAGGCCCTGAAAATTACCGAAAAATTTTCTTTACCTCTTAAGACTACTTTGGTTATTAATCCATCGGCCACCTACACCAGACTAGATTATTTACACTTGGTATTTGGTATAACACTATAAAAAAATCAACAAAATGACGATACAGGATTTTATTCAGATCATACTGTTTTTTACCCTATTGATCGGGCTAACGCCGATATTGGGCAATTTCATGTACAAGGTATTCACGGGGAGCAAACATTTCATGCTTCCTGCCTTCGGTTGGCTCGAAAGACTGACCTATAAGTCCTCAGGAATAAACCCTGATGAGGAAACGAACTGGAAGTCCTATACTTTCAATTTGCTAATGTTTAATTTGGTTGGATTTATTTTTGTGTTTCTGATTCAGCTTTTTCAGGCACAATTGCCCTTGAATCCCGCAAACCTTCCAAATGTTTCATGGCATTCGGCATTCAATACATCCGTTAGTTTTATGACCAATACCAATTGGCAGGGCTACGCAGGGGAAACAACACTCAGTTACTTCGTGCAAATGATCGGGCTTGCTGTTCAGAACTTTGTAAGCGCTGCAACCGGAATAGCCGTTTTATTGGCTCTTGTCAGGGGTCTCGCACGGAAAACCACCGATCAGCTTGGTAACTTCTGGACTGACCTTACACGTTCAACCTTGCATGTCCTTTTGCCGCTTTCAATTCTTTTTGCAGTTGTATTGGTCGGTCAAGGGGTTGTGCAGAATTTTAAAACATACGATACTGTTCAAACGTTACAGGGTGCAACGCAGGTCATACCACAGGGTCCGGCAGCCTCCCAGATTGCTATCAAACAACTTGGAACAAATGGCGGAGGATTTTTCAATGCAAACAGTGCACACCCGTTCGAAAACCCCACTCCATTTAGCAACTTACTTGAATTGTTGGCCATATTGCTCATTCCTGCAGCACTGACTTATACCTATGGTAAAATGGTTGGCTCAACCCGACAAGGGTGGACGATTTTCGCGGCGATGTTGATTTTACTGGTTGTCGGTTTAAGTATATCCTTATATGCTGAATATTCGACCAATCCCATTTTCGGCAAGTTGCCTTTGATGGAAGGGAAGGAGACCCGATTCGGAATCACCAACAGTGTTCTCTGGTCAACCTCCACCTCAGCTGCATCTAATGGCTCAGTAAATGCCATGCACGACAGCTTATCTCCACTGGCGGGAATGGTCGCGATGATCAATCTGATGCTCGGCGAGGTTATTTTTGGCGGCGTGGGCGCCGGATTATATGGCATGGTAATTTTTGTAATCCTTACTGTATTTATTGCCGGATTGATGGTTGGGCGTACCCCTGAATACCTGGGTAAAAAGATTCAGAAGTTCGAAGTGCAAATGGCCATCATAGCTGTTCTTGCTCCAAATATTGTAATACTTCTTTTCGCAGCCTGGGCTTCTGTTAGCAGTCCCGGACTATCAAGTCTCAACAATGCAGGTCCGCATGGACTTTCCGAAATTCTTTATGCATTCAGTTCAGCTGCCGGAAACAACGGAAGCGCTTTCGCCGGTTTAAATGCAAATACAGTATTTTACAATTTAACATTAGGTTTCGGTATGCTGATTGGCAGGTTCGGCATTATTGTGCCGGTATTGGCTATCGCCGGAAGTATGGCAGGAAAGAAGATAACCCCATCTTCTGCGGGTACTTTTCATACAGACAACTGGTTGTTTATCGGTTTGCTGATTGCAGTCATTCTGATTGTCGGTGGATTAACCCACTTCCCTGCTTTATCGCTTGGGCCTATTGTAGAACATTTGCAGATGAACAATGGCATTACCTTTTAATTCTTTGACAAAATGAGCACGAAACAAAATATAAGCCTGTTTAACCGTAAGTTGGCACTGCAGGCAGTAAAAGACAGCTTTGTTAAATTAAATCCCGCTTTACTGATTAAAAATCCCGTAATTTTTATTGTGGCTATCGGCTCTCTTCTAACGACAATCGTTGTATTTGCCGGTATTTTTCAAGGCAATTTTTCATTATTCAACCTGAATATAGCTATTTGGCTTTGGTTTACGGTGTTGTTTGCCAATTTTTCTGAGGCCATCGCTGAAGGCAGGGGAAAAGCACAGGCGGATAGTTTGCGTAAAAACCGTACGCAAACCATCGCCCGTAAAATGGTTGGCAAACAAGAGGTTGCCATAAATGCCACTGAACTTAAAAAGGGTGATGTTGTAGTTTGTGAAGCCGGAGATGTTATCCCATCGGATGGCGAAGTAATTGACGGGATTGCCAGTGTTGACGAATCGGCCATCACCGGTGAATCGGCCCCGGTCATCCGCGAAAGCGGCGGAGACAGGTCGGCGGTTACAGGCGGGACGAAGGTTATCAGTGACCGGGTATTGATACGTATTACCTCTGAATCAGGTAACACATTTATAGACCGCATGATAGCACTGGTTGAAGGAGCAAAACGTCAAAAAACACCCAATGAAATTGCACTGTCAATTCTAATTTCAGGTTTGACAATCGTTTTTCTTTTGGCTGTGGCAACACTTCCGGCATTCTTTAGTTACAGTCTCTCAGCCTCAGGTTTAAATGAATCACAGAATTTAACCATCCCTGTTTTAATTGCATTACTGGTTTGTTTAATCCCGACTACCATCGGAGGTTTGTTGAGTGCAATCGGAATTAGCGGAATGGACAGGCTTTTGCAGCGTAACGTGATTGCAACAAGTGGCCGCGCCATCGAAGCAGCCGGAGATGTCGATGTACTTTTACTCGATAAAACCGGAACAATCACATTGGGTAACCGCATGGCTACCAATTTTATTCCTGCCGAAGGGGTGACTGTTGAAGAACTTGCAGATGCTGCCCAGTTTGCATCCTTGTCGGACGAAACTCCGGAAGGGCGTTCGATTGTCGTTCTCGCCAAAGAACAATTCAATATTCGGGGCCGCGAAGTTCATCAACTCAATGCAACATTTATTCCCTTTACGGCACAATCACGAATGAGCGGTGTTGATTTTACATCCGAAGACAGCACTACTCATATGATCAGAAAAGGTTCATCCGAAGCCATTCGTTCTTTTGTGCAAAGCAACAATGGTTTCTACACTCAAAAAATACAGGATATAGTTTCAGAATTGGCGCGACAAGGCGCAACGCCTTTGGTCGTGGCTGAAGACAAAAGAGTTCTTGGGGTGATTCACCTGAAAGACATTGTAAAAGGAGGCATCAAGCAGCGATTTGCTGAACTTAGGAAGATGGGGATTCGAACTGTAATGATTACGGGTGACAACTCTCTGACTGCCGCAGCCATTGCTGCCGAAGCAGGAGTTGATGATTTCATGGCAGAAGCTACTCCGGAAGATAAATTGCACCGTATCCGCGAGGAACAGGCAAACGGACATTTGGTTGGCATGATTGGCGATGGCACAAACGATGCCCCTGCGCTTGCCCAGGCTGATATTGGTATTGCGATGAACACTGGTACCCAGGCTGCCCGTGAAGCCGGTAATATGGTTGACCTTGATAGTAATCCAACTAAACTGATTGAAGTCGTTGAAGTTGGAAAGCAATTACTGATGACAAGGGGTTCCCTTACAACCTTTAGCATTGCAAACGATGTGGCTAAATATTTTGCAATTATTCCTGCTATCGCCATCTCACTATACTCCGGCAAAAGTAGCATTGGTCCTCTTTCAGCCTTAAATATAATGAATCTCGGTTCTCCCCAGAGCGCAATTCTAAGCGCGGTAATTTTTAATGCGATTATCATCGTAATGCTTATTCCTTTGGCTTTAAAAGGGGTACAATATAAACCTGTTTCGGCCAATGCAGCTTTGACAAAGAATCTGGTTATTTACGGCCTTGGTGGCATTATTGCCCCTTTCATTGGAATTAAGTTGATTGATTTAATCATTAATTTATGACCACTGAGGCACATAAGTAGTTGACAATTGAAAATGGGAAATGGACAATTGACAATGATATATAATCCTGAAATGGTGAGCGTTACAAAGTTGTTAATACAACATTAATTTATTCGTTAAACTTAGTTACCATCGCTAAAAACAACTATTTCAATCTATTTCAATCTATTTCAATCTATTTCAATCTATTAAAAAACAATCAATGAAATCCCTATTTATATCCTTAAAAATCTTCCTGTTCTTTACCGTTGTAACCGGCGTCATCTATCCGTTGTTTGTAACAGGAATTGCACAAATTGCCATGCCCGCCAAGGCAAACGGAAGTTTAATTTTAAAAAATAACAAAATAATCGGCAGTGAATTAATTGGCCAGCGTTTTGACAGTGTCATTTACTTTTCATCCAGACCATCAGCCATATCTTACAATCCACTTCCGTCTGGAGGTTCTAATTTTGGATTAACCAATACGAAATTAAAAAATTCAGTTGACACCTTAAAAAAACAGTTCATTGTCTTTAACCAATTGGACAGCAATACAACCATACCATCTGAAATGGTTTTTGCATCAGCCAGCGGACTCGACCCTCACATTTCACAAAAAGCTGCTTTGTTTCAGGTCGACAGGATTGCCAGGGCAAGAAATTTAAGCCCGGATAACAAGCAAAGGATCATCCAATGCGTGAAGACAATAACGGAGGCTCCCCAGTTTCTATTACTGGGTGAAGAACGGGTAAATGTATTGGTTTTAAATCTTGAACTGGATAAAATTGATGTCAACGCAACCAAAAATTAAAATCTAATACCATGAAATACCCACGAGAATATTTTCACTCCAACCAAAATGATTAAGTGGGTATTCCATTTGTCCATTAAAAAACAAAATTTAAACAAATGAAAGTTTCTATTCGCACTAAATTCACCTTAGGGATGGTTTTTTTCTTTGTAATCATTGCAGGAATAACCATCCTTTCTGCTTATCATCTCAGCAGACTTTCTCAAAAAACTGACGCAATTCTTAAAGACAATCACTTTTCAGTCATTTTTGCGCGTGATATGGCAGAGGGGTTGACGGTTTTGAATCAGGAGATTACACGTTGTTATGCAAACAGTGGTGAAATTGACACCGCTTTGATCAACTCAGCTTCGATTTCCTTCAAAAAATCACTTATGCAGGAAAAGAACAATATCACAGAACCTGGCGAAGATAAACTTGCGTCAGGAATAGAGACAGGGTTCAATGAATACATCAAACATATCAGTGCATGTGAGAAAAGACCTGTGACATCTGAAGCGATGAATGCTTCGCTAACGAGGTTTCATAACTTGTACCAGCAAACAATGCTTTTGTCCCAAATGAACGAACAAGCCATCATCCTGAAAGCCAATGACACAAAAAAATCAGCCGAGAAGGGATTAACCAGTGTAACACTTTTGGGTACGATCTGTTTTATCATCACCTTGAGTTTTACCTTTAATTTCGCATCCTATTTTAATGGCCGATTTACTAAATTATACAATGGAATCAAGGAGATAGGGGCAAATAACTACAACCAGAGATTGTATTTCGAAGGGGAAGATGAATTCTATGAAATATCACTTGTTTTTAATGAAATGGCCCAAAACCTAAATGAAAATGCCGAAATTTCCAAAGTTAATTTCCAGGAAGAATTTGAGCGCGAAGTCAGTTTAAACCAGGTAGAGGAGCTTAAAAGAATTTTAGAACAAATGCAGGGGGTCGAAGAGCGGGCTATTGATTTAATTGCTAAATTGGAAAACAAAGAAAACAGGAATGGAATCAAATGATCTTCGTCCGGATCCTGATGAACTTTTAGCCTCAATTATTCAGGATGAGGAGAAAAGTAAACGTGGCAAGTTAAAGATATTCTTTGGCATGTGTGCCGGAGTTGGCAAAACATATACAATGCTTCAGGCAGCCAAAGTTGAAAAAGCCAAGGGCTGCGACATCATCATTGGGATTGTGGAGACGCACAATCGAAAAGAAACGGCAAGTTTGGTCGAGGGATTTGAACTGATTCAACGAAAAAAATATGATTACAAATCTACCATGGTGCAGGAGATGGACCTTGATGCCATCATCGCCCGCAAACCACAGATTGTACTTGTCGACGAACTGGCCCATACCAATGCCCCGGGAAGCCGTCACACCAAAAGATTTCAGGATGTACTGGAAATACTCGAAAACGGGATTAACGTTTACACTACCGTAAATGTCCAGCATCTTGAAAGCCGTTCCGAAACTGTTGCTCAAATTACAGGAATAATCGTTCGGGAAACCCTCCCGGATGAGATCTTTGAGAATGCAGATGAAGTAGAACTGGTCGACTTGAGCCCGGATGAATTGCTTCAGAGATTATCAGAAGGAAAAGTCTACACACCCGAACGTTCCCGCGAAGCCATTCTTAACTTCTTCCGAAAAGGAAATATTACGGCGCTACGCGAAATGGCCCTACGGATTGTTGCCGACAGGGTCGACAAACAATTGCATGACTACATGCAGGAAAAGCATATCAGGGGACCCTGGAAATCAGGATCACATTTGCTGGTAGCGATAGATTACCGGATACAGTCGACCCGATTATTGCGATGGGCCAAAAACCTTTCATACTCCATGGGGGCCAACATCCAGGCCATTTATGTAGAAACGTCGCACCAACTGACACCCAAAGAACATGATCAGTTAAATAAGAACATAAATCTAGCCAAACAATTGGGCATCAAAGTCCGGATTGTCACCAATTACGATGTTGTCAGTGCGATTGTCGATTTTGCACAAAAAGAAAATGCAACCCACATAATCGTTGGAAAACCCCGGGTCCGCAATTTGTTTGCCATGTTGCGACTTGGTAGTTTCGTAAACAAGCTGATAAGGTACAGCGGCAACATTGATGTTTATATCCTTGGCGCCGATAATCAGGCAAAAGGCCGCTACCGGGAAAAGGTTTTTGTCCCTTCCTTTACCTCAAATTTAAAGGAATACCTGATTGTAATACTTCTGGTGATCCTTTCATCGATCTCTTGCTATCTTGTGAGGGACTTTGTTGGCTACCAGATTGTATCATTTGGATTGCTATTTTTGGTCTCAATTCTTGCAATTTTTTTTGGACCGGGACCTATTTTGCTTGCAGCTGCCTTGAGCGCCCTCATCTGGGACTATTTTTTTATTCCGCCCAAATTTACCCTGCACATTGATAAACCGGAAGATGTGCTGATGCTCATCATGTTTTTCTTCATCGCCTTGTTAAATGGAATCCTTACCTCCCGGGTACGTCGACAAGAACAAAAAATCAGGATCCGGGAAGAACGAACCCAGGCACTTTATCAACTTACCAAAGAGCTGAATACCGCTTCGGGGATCAATGAAGTATCCAGGATGGCGATAAAATATGTTCAAAAATATTTCAACCTCGATTCGGCAATCATCCTAAAAACGGAGCTCAACCAACTGGACAACAAGGTTCAGGATGGAACAAATATCCAGGTGTTGGAAAATGATTTCAGTGTTGCAAACTGGGTATTCAAAAATTCAACCATGGCCGGAAAGTATACGGATACACTGCCATCCGGAAACTTTACTTTTTATCCCTTATCGGGAAATAGCGGGAATATTGGCGTTATTGTGGCTGAGTTGCATCATATTTTCACGCAGGGCGAAGAACAGTTCTGGGAAGCATTTCTCGCCCAGATTTCAGGCAAATTTGAACGTGAATTTCTTCGCAATGCAGCCAAGGAAACCTATGTTCTGAGCGAGTCGGAAAAACTCTACAAAACCCTGTTTAATTCCATTTCACATGAGTTACGGATTCCGGTGGCTACGATTCTGGGTGCCTCTGATACACTTATATCCCAAAACTACCCGGAGGAGACCAGACAGAAACTATATACCGAAATAAACATTGCCTCAATTCGGCTCAATCGATTGATAGAGAATTTATTAAATATGTCCAGGTTAGAATCTGGACATATAACGCCAAAACCTGACTGGTGCGATGTTCATGATCTGGCCAACGAAGTCGCCGAGACGCTTCAAGTTGAATTAAAGCCATTTAAACTCTCAACCATCATTCCGGTCGACATGCCGCTGGTCATGGCGGATTTTGGTCTGGTTGAACAGGTGATGCACAACCTGGTCCTAAATGCAACTCAATATGCTCCTGCAGGTAGCCGCATCAGGTTGAAAATATTTTATGACAACGAGTTTTTGAATATCCAGGTAATGGATCGGGGCCCGGGGTTTAGTCCTTCGGAATTAAATTTTGTTTTCAATAAATTTTACCGGGGCAAAGATTCGAAAGCCGGTGGCACAGGTTTGGGCTTGTCTATTGTCAAAGGCTTTGTTGTAGCGCAGCAAGGAACAATCGTGGCAGAAAACAGGGAAAATGGCGGCGCAAAATTCATCATAAAAATCCCTGTAAAAATTGCAGATTTGAACAATCAAAAAAAAAACTGATGGATCATGACCAATTCCGATACCATACTGATCATCGATGATGAAGTGCAAATACGCCGGTTGCTCGAAATAACGCTCTCTGCAAGTGGCTATAAGATTTCTGAGGCTTCAACCGGGAAAGAGGGGCTGTTGCATGCCGCCACCACCCATCCTGTACTCATCATACTCGACCTTGGGCTACCCGATGCCGACGGAATCGAGATCCTTAAAAAACTCAGGGAGTGGTATTTGAAGCCAATTCTTATACTTTCTGTTCGTAGTTCAGAAGAGGATATCGTGCGTGCGCTGGACAACGGCGCCAACGATTACCTCACCAAACCTTTCAGGACCGGAGAATTGTTGGCCCGTATTCGTGTCGCAATCCGTCAAAGCATGGGACCGTCAGATGATCCTTGTTTGACATTTGGTTCTTTGACAATAGATATGGCAAACCATGTGGTGAAAAAGAACAATGAGCTTGTGAAACTTACCTCCACCGAATTTTCACTCCTGGCCCTGCTTGCAAAGAATGAAGGCCGGGTATTGACACACCAGTTCATCCTCAAGGAGGTTTGGGGAATGGGTTACCTCGAACAAACGCAATATCTGCGGGTTTTCATGGCCCAATTGCGGAAAAAAATTGAAGATCATCCAACTAAACCAAAAATCCTTACGACTGAATCCGGCATTGGCTATCGTTTTTGTGGTTAAAAATTAAACATATTCGTAATAAAACCGTAAGTTTGAATTCCTAACTTCATTGTCTTACAATATTTCGAGATGAATATCCCCAAAAACATTTTCAATAAAGTAAGAACGTTTAGCTTCTCCCGTCTTTCTGAAAAGGAGAAATTAATTGCTTTAAGTTTTGTTGTTGGTCTTTTCAGCGGATTTGCCGCCATTCTTCTAAAAAATATCATTCACATCTCAAGCAGGTTTTTAACTGAAGATTTTGACACCCTACAAGAAAATTACCACTACTTTCTCTATCCCGGTATCGGGATTTTGTTGACTTATATCTTCGTGAAGTTTGTCGTAAAAGACGACATCAGCCATGGTGTGACCAAGGTATTGGAATCGATTTCAAGGAAGAAGGGATACCTGAGGGCACACAACATGTTTACCTCCATCATCTCCAGTACCATCACCATTGGATTTGGAGGATCAGTCGGGGCCGAAGCGCCTGTTGTGCTAACAGGCTCATCCATTGGTTCTACCATCGCCCGCACTTTCAACCTGAATTACCGTACCATGACCGTACTGATCGGGTGCGGGGCCGCCGGGGCCATTTCAGGTATCTTCAAAGCGCCGCTGGCAGGAATGCTTTTTGCCATCGAAGTGCTGATGCTCGACCTGACCATGGCATCCCTTTTACCGCTGATGATTTCTGCTGCAACTGCTGCATCACTGGCCTATTTCCTGATGGGATCGGGATATGAACTGAATTTCCAGATTGACCATGCCTTCAAAGTCACGAACATTCATTGGTACATTTTACTGGGCATCTTTTGCGGCTTGTTCTCCGTGCTGTTCTCAAGGGGAAACCTGTTAATTGAGAACAGCTTAAAGAAAATCAGGAGTCCATTACTCAGGATTGCAACCGGCGGTTTGGCTTTGGGAGGGATGATTTTCCTTTTCCCATCGCTCTGGGGGGAGGGATACAATATCATCAATCAAATTGTCAATGATTTAGGTCACCACATCGTGAATAACTCCTTCTTTTTTAACTTCCGGGATGATAAACTTGCAATGATTTTCCTGGTTATGGCCATTATGCTGGTAAAGATTGTTGCGACTGCCACAACCAACGGGGCGGGAGGAAGCGGGGGTATATTCGCCCCTACCCTCTTTTTAGGAAGCCTTGCCGGCTATTTGATCTCTTTGATCCTGAACTACAATGGAGAGATGGTACCGGCAAAAAACTTCGCCATGGCCGGAATGGCAGGTATGATGGCCGCTGTGATGCACGCACCCATGACGGCCATCTTCCTGATTGCTGAGATATCGGGTGGCTTTGGCCTTATGGTTCCGTTAATGATCACTTCAGCCGTTGCCTTCCTCACCGCCCTGCCCATCGAGCCACACTCCATCTACCACAAACGTCTTGCATTGAAAGGTGATTTGATCACCCACAACAAGGACAAGGCTGTATTAACCCTTCTTCGGCTGCACAATGTGATAGAAAAGGATCTGCTCACCGTCAAACCGGAGACAACCCTTGGGGAACTTGCCAAAATCATCGCGAAATCCAAACGAAACATCTTCCCGGTTGTGGATGATCAAAACAATTTTAAAGGAATTGTACTGCTCGACGATGTCAGGGAAATCATGTTTGAAAAGGAACTCTATGCTTCCAAAAAAGTTTCGGAACTGATGGTTTTGTCGCCTGATATTATCTCCCACGACGAAAAGATGGAGATGGTCATGAAAAAATTCAATGAAAGCGGCGCCTGGAACCTTCCCGTGGTCCACAACGGAAAATACGTCGGCTTCATCTCCAAATCAAGAATATTCAATGCCTACCGGGATATGTTGGTCAATTTCTCGGAAGAGTGACTCTGAAGCGTGAAGATTAGGAAAATGGGAATATGAGAAAATGGGAAGATGGGAACGCTATTTTATTGATTCCCATTTAATCAAGTCAATTTTCACATTTCTGATACCTCATGACCTATTTGTCTCTACATTTTCTTTTCCATCTTCCCTTTTTCTCATTTTCTCATCTTCTCATCTTCTCATCTTCTCATTTTCTCATCTTCTCATCTTCTCATTTTCTCATTTTCTCATTTTCTCATCTTCTCATCTTCTCATCTTCTCATTTTCTCATTTTCACATTAGTTTTGAAAGTTGTACTTTTGTCGCTTAATTCAAAAATATCCCCCCATGAGAAAAGATACTGCGATTTTTGACATCATCGCCAAAGAAAATGCCCGCCAGCTACACGGAATTGAGTTAATTGCTTCCGAAAATTTTGTTTCCCAGGAAGTTATGGATGCCATGGGCTCCTGCCTGACCAACAAATATGCCGAAGGCTATCCGGGACACCGTTACTATGGCGGATGTCAGTTTGTCGACGAAGCAGAACAACTGGCCATCGACCGGTTAAAAAAGCTTTTCAACGCCGAATATGCCAATGTACAGCCGCACTCGGGCGCCCAGGCCAACATGGCCGTCCTGATGACGGTGCTTCAGCCAGGCGATACTTTCATGGGATTGGATCTTTCTCATGGCGGTCACCTGTCGCACGGCTCACCCGTAAACTCTTCAGGTTTGCTCTATCATCCTGTTGCCTATGGCGTTAAAGAGGATAGTGGATTGGTAGATTACGAAATGATGGAGCGGGTGGCTCTGGCAGAAAAGCCAAAGCTTATCATTGCCGGCGCTTCAGCCTATTCGAGGGAGTGGGATTACGCCCGTATCAGGACACTGGCCGACAAAATTGGCGCCATCTTCATGGTAGATATGGCACATCCGGCAGGACTTATTGCCGCTGGTTTGCTCGAAAATCCACTCAAACACGCGCACATCGTCACCTCAACCACGCACAAGACTTTACGCGGCCCTCGCGGGGGAATCATCCTTTTGGGCAAGGATTTCGAAAACCCTTGGGGTCATGCAACAAAAAAAGGAGAGATCAAAATGATGGGCAGTCTGCTCGATTCGGCCATCTTTCCGGGAATTCAGGGTGGTCCGCTGGAGCACGTCATTGCAGCAAAAGCGGTCTCTTTTGGCGAGGCGTTGCTTCCTGAATACAAGCTCTACCAGCAACAGGTTCAGAAAAATGCCAAAGTGATGGCGCAGGCATTTATGGACAAAGGGTACAAGGTTATTTCAGGGGGAACCGACAACCACTCCATGCTGATCGACCTGCGTACGAAATTCCCTGACCTGACCGGCAAAAAAGCGGAGAACGCGCTTGTTCTAGCCGATATTACCATCAACAAAAACATGGTTCCATTCGATAGCCGCTCACCTTTCCTAACTTCAGGATTACGTGTGGGCACACCCGCTATTTCCACCAGGGGTTTGAAAGAGGCCCAAATGGGTTTAATTGTTGAAATGATCGATCGTGTCCTACTGGATGCCGACAGCGAACAGAATATTCTGGCTGTACGTGCCGAAGTCAACAAGATGATGGCGAATTACCCGATTTTCGCCTGGTAAGCTAAAAATAAAAAAAAATTAGCCGCAAGTGATTAGCTAAAACTAATTGCTTGCGGCTATTTGATTTTTGTCTGTTTGAAAGGTTTAAAAATTGTTTGAAATGTTAATGGTTCCTAGGAAAAGCGAATGTGGAAAGATGGACACTGAGCCTGTCGAAGTGTTTCAGGATTTACGACAACAAATCGGTCCCTGAGCTTGGACTCCCCTGAGCTTGTCGAAGGGTCGAAGGGTGAATTTGAAATATTGAAACGATGAAACGGAGAATCGGTCCCTGAGCTTGTCGTAGGGTGAATTTGAAACATTGAAACGATGAAACGGAGAATCGGTTCCTGAGCTAGTCGAAGGGTGAATTTGAAACATGGAAACGATGAAACGGAGAACCGGTCCCTGAGCGTAGCCGAAGGGCAAACTTTCCAAACTCTTCAAACTTTTTCAAACAATTCCCAAATCTTCGGAAGAAATATAAAACACGCTACAGCTACTGCCGTAATGGCACAAACCAGCACCGCTGCTGCGGCCATGTCTTTCACCTTTTTGATTTTTTCATTCTTTTGAGGGGCAAGATGATCGGCCAGGTTTTCGATGGCCGAATTGAAAAGTTCAGCGGTAAATACGGCGCCAATCACCAAAGAGATAGCCACCCATTCTGCCAGGGATAGCTTCAGCGTCCAACCGAGCGCTATGGCCAAAACAGCAGCTACCAGGTGTATTCTTGAATTGTGCTCCTCCGCAAACAGAACCTTCAGCCCGTTAAAAGCATATCCAAAGCTCATCCATCTTTTCCTGAACGAAAATTTTTCCTTATTCATTTCGAATGATTTTTCAATCAACTGACGGGGTGACTCTGAGTCACCCCGTCAGTTGTGATATATTTTAATCGTATCTTGCTGTATATGTTATATTTACAAGCAAAAAAATCTTTCTCGATTTTACCCGATTACGACCCTCGAAAATGGCACTGCATCCAGAGCCGCAAATTCCCCCTTCAGGTACTTGTAATAACCGGTAATCGCAATCATTGCCGCATTGTCGGTCGTAAACTTAAAGGGTGGTATGTACATCTGCCAGCCATTTCTATTTGCTTCATCCAGTAAAGCCCTCCTCAATCCTGAATTGGCCGAGACACCTCCTGCTACAGCAATCTCCCTGATCCCTGTTTGTTCCGCAGCAAGCCTTAATTTTGACAATAAAATTTCGATAATGGTGTACTGTATCGAAGCGCAAATATCCGCCTTGTGCTCGTCTATAAAATTTTGATTTTTAGCTGTTTCGTCCCGCAAAAGATACAAAAATGAGGTTTTCAATCCGCTGAAACTGTAATCCAATCCGGGTATCCGTGGCTTGGCAAAAACAAATGCCTTTGGATCGCCCCCAGTGGCAAGTTTATCGATCAATGGTCCGCCGGGATAGGGCAAACCCATCACCTTGGCGCATTTGTCGAAGGCTTCTCCCGCAGCATCATCGATGGTTTGGCCAATCACCTCCATCTCCAGATAATCGCGGACTATAATGATTTGGGAGTTCCCTCCGGATACCAGCAGGCACAAAAATGGAAATTTGGGCTCGTTGTGCTCCACCTGATTCTCCGTGATAAAATGGGCCAGCACATGTCCCTGAAGATGGTTTACCTCGACCAAAGGAATATTTCTTGCCAATGCGAATGCCTTGGCAAAAGAGGTACCAACAAGCAGGGAGCCCAACAGTCCGGGGCCTCTTGTGAAGGCAATCGCATTGATCTCATCCAGTGAGACACCTGCCTTTTTAATGGCCTGATCAACGACCGGAATAATATTTTGTTGGTGCGCACGTGATGCCAGCTCTGGTACTACGCCACCATACGCCCTATGAACAGCCTGACCTGCAACTTCATTGCTCAGCATCAATTGGTTTCGGATCACAGCTGCGGATGTGTCATCACAGGAGGACTCTATTCCCAAAATAATGATGTCTCTGTTTTGACCCATATTTTTTGTACTTGTCAGTTTCCACTTTCCATTTACAACTTTCCACTGAACATACTCCGCAAATGGTTGTTATTGCTATAAGAATTGCCTCCCCAGATTACCTCAGGTGTCGTTCCAACTCGGTAAAAAATACTATTTTTAGCACATAAAAGCAAGGATCATATCAATCCTAACCCGATCTTCGAAGGATGCCAGGGAAGAATAATTGACCTTGAAAAAAATTAATATTCAACCCACGTGACAGAAGAGCAAACATCCATTCCATCCGTGTCCAAAGGTATCAAAAAAAAGGTTAGGGCATTTGTTGTCATAGCCATTTTGCTGATAGCTTTGCCGGAGCTTCTGTATGTGGCTTTTCGCAGTAAGACTGTTCAGACAGTTGCTGTCAGGTGGTTGATGGAACAGGTTGGACAAACTTTTAATACAAGAATTAAAGTAGGGGGAATAGATATCTCCTTCTTTGACCATGTTACGCTTGAAAAAATTGTTATTGAAGATCAATCAAGGGATACACTGGTATACATTGATCAGCTAAAGCTTGAGATCGATAGCATCAGATATGGAAGTCGTCGTGTACACCTGAACAACATCATTGTTCTACAACCGCGGATCCGTCTGTTTCAGGATACGACTGGTACTAACTTCCAATTTATTCTGGACTCACTCAAAGCTTCTCCTCCAGTTCAAAACAATTCACCCTGGGATGTAACTTTTAACAACCTGTTTGTCAGGGATGGAGAGATTCAGTTCAAAAAACCCTATGCGGATACCATCTCTCACGAAGGAATTAATTTGAATGATCTGGCAATTCAGAAGTTAAATTTCTCTCTTGTTCATGTCAAAAGGGGGCCCTCATCCATTGCCATGCTGCTCGACAATGCCTCCTTCGTTGAAAAATCGGGCTTCGCCATGCAAAATATGACATTCAGCGCACAGCTCGATTCAGCAGGAATGCACATGAATAAATTTGCCCTGATTACCCCTCATTCAAATATCTTTTCGGATTCCATGAAGGTCACACACCGAAAAAGTGTTGTCCTGGATAAACTTTCCAACATTAAAAAAACTGAGGAACTACCTTTGGCCTTCCAGTACGATTACGATGGTAATCTCTCTGAATCCATTATTTCAATCGCTGATCTCGCCTATTTCATTCCCGATTTGTGGGGAATGAACGAACCGGTCATCTTTTCAGGGAATGTCAACGGAACCATTGACAACATAAAATTTAAAAAGCTGAACTTCCGTGTGGGGAAGAAAACCTCCTTCAATGCCGATCTGGAACTCAAGGGATTACCCGATTGGCAGAACACCTATATCTTTCTGAAATTCTACAACAATACATTTAATTTCAACGATTTTTCCATGATCAGGATGCCGGATGGCGCGGCACGACGATATCCCAAGATCCCGGAATCCATGCTGGATAACCTGAACCTGACCTACCAGGGAACCTTCAGCGGCTTTCCTTCAGATTTTGTTGCTTATGGAAATTTAAACGGGGACCTGGGCTCCTTATCTACGGATATTGCCATTGCCCCCAGCCTCTCCGGTGCACTATCATTCAACGGAAAACTGGACGCCAAATCATTCAAAATAGGCAAGTTTCTGGGTTTTGATCCTTTGGGCGAGGTAACGCTTCATACGGAAGTGGTTGTCAACAAAAAAGATACCAGGTTCAACGCGACGGTGAAGGGAAATATCGACAGTGTCTATTACAACAACAACCGGATCGATTCTATTTACATGAACGGAACGGCCAGCAACAAGAGTTACGATGGACAAATTACCGTCAACGATGATAAGTTGCGGTTAAAATTCTCCGGGAAAGCCGATCTCGGCAGTAAAGTCCCGGTCTTCGACTTTTCCTCAACAGTCAAAACTGCCAACTTGTATGTGCTCGGGATCGATCAGCTTCACAAGGATGCCATCTGCTCCTTCGACATGGATGCCAACTTTACCGGCAAGAACATCGATGAGCTGAACGGATCGATAGACCTTCACAAAATGAAATTATCGCGTGAAGGAAAAATATTTGATGTTAAGGCGCTTAACCTTAGTACAACCAATTCGACAGACCGGAATACCATTACCATGAGGTCGGATATCGCTGATGTAGATATATCAGGTAAATACAGACTTTTGGAGATTGAGCTTACCATCCGGGACTACTTGCAGTACTATCTTCCATCCGCCGATCTTCCCTTTGACAAAGAGGGAGCGCCGGGAAGCAATGTATTCAGTTTTGACGTCAACATCAAAAAGCCAGAATTGATCACCTATTTCTTCATGCCCGACCTGGTGCCCAACTCCCCGTTTTACATGAAAGGAGAAATTAATTCCAACAAAAAGAGCCTGATTTTCGATTGCAAGGCAGAAGATTTATCCTTCCGCAACTACCACTCCAAAGGGCTCAGTTTTTCATCCCGCAACGATGGAAACCGATGGCTGCTTAAACTGGGGATGAATGAGGCATCGCTGGGGAGTAACTATAGCCTGGAGAATGTCTCGTTAGACAATGCCCTGTTTAACGATACTTTGCAGACCTCCTTTGGCTGGGGAACAAAAAACGACCATACCTACAGCGGTAAAATTGATATGGAAGGACTCTTCTCAAAAAACAGCGAGGGGCTCAGAATGGCCGATTTTACCATCAAGCCATCCAATATTCTGGTTTCTGACACATTGTGGCATTTCGAAAGCAGTAAGATCCATTTCGATTCAACAAGGTTTGATGTCAGCAACTTCAATCTGCACCACAAGGATGAGTTCTTCCGAATAGATGGTAAGCTCACCAACAATCCGTCTGATAAATTAAAGATTGAAACCCGCAACATAAATCTTGGATTTTTCGACCTGATCTCCAAACAGAAAATTGGCATCGAGGGATTGTTGGGTGGAACGACTGAAGTTGCTGATATCAACAACTCAATGTTTCTAAACAGCAACCTGACTATCAAAAACTTCCATTTCGATAAAAACCATTTTGGCGATATTGCGTTCGATAACTACTGGAATGACGGAGAGAAACGATTGTACTCTTCCATCCGGTTGAACAAAAATGACACTACCTCCCTGCTCATCAAAGGATTTTACTCCTCAGTGTCAGACTCACTAAATTACAAGGCGCAATTGACCAACTTTTCCCTTGAAACCATTTTCCCTTTTCTGCAGAGTTTCTCAAATGGTGTAAGCGGAAAGGGGAATGGATCTGTTGCAATTACCGGTACCTTCTCAAATCCATGTTTCATTGGTAAGGTTGATGTGAAAGGTGCCAGGATAGGTATTGATTATACAAAAGTGGCCTATACCTTCAACCATCCCATTGAATTTTCGCACGATTCGATCGTTTTCAGGAAGATAACCCTGAAAGACAGTCAAAACAATACAGCGCTATTGGACGGCTTCATCACCCACCAAATGTTTGGCAACCTGAAGTACCATATCGGATTGAAAACGAAAAAAATTGAGGCATTGCGAACCACCCTGGCCGATAACTCGCTCTTTTATGGTGTGGCCCATTGCAGTGGCGATGTTCTTATTACGGGGGCCGGAGAACAGATAAAACTGGACATGGATGTCAGGACGGAAGATGGCACCAACATTGTCATTCCATTGGAAACACCGGTATCTGCCGCCGAAAATAATTTTATCCGGTTTGTTGACAAGAGCAAGAAAATCACTGAAAAAGCCGCTCCCCCGGAAGAGCCCGAAAACGACTTTTTTGAGATGAACCTCAACATTGCCGCGACACCTGCAGCTAAAATTCAGATCCTTTTCAACTCGACCCTGGGAGATGTTATTTCAGGACAGGGTTCGGGCAACCTGCGAATGGTCTATGACAAACAGGGTGATTTTACCATGTTTGGAAACTATATCATCGACAAGGGAGATTACCTATTTACCCTTCAAAACGTCATCGGCAAAAAATTCAAACTGGAAGAGGGAGGGACAATTACTTGGAACGGAGATCCTTATGAAGCCATTGTGGATTTGAACGCCGTTTACAACCTGAAGGCTTCGGTCAAAGATCTGCTGGTTGACACCTACAAGAATGAAAATACGGGAAGGATTCCCGTTGAATGCAAAATCAATCTCTCCAGGAGGCTGTTGAACCCAGTCCTTAAATTTGATATCCTATTTCCCACAGCCGACGAAAGAACCAAAGATGAATTGCAACAATTTATCAGTACCCAGGATGATATCAACCGTCAAATGCTGGCGCTGATGCTCATTGGTCAGTTTTATACCCCGGAATACATACGCGGAAGAACCGATTCACAGAACAATACCGGTTCGCTCGTGGGGGCCACAACCTCCGAAATGCTCTCGAACCAGCTTTCCAACTGGCTGTCACAGATCAGCTCCAATTTTGATGTGGGATTCAACTATAAACCAGGGGATCAGGTTAATACCAACCAAATGGAACTTGCCCTCAGTACCCAGATCTTCAACGACCGCGTCACCATCAACGGCAACATCGGCAACAACAGCAATTTGCAGACCACCAACAACAACACGGTTTTGGGTGAAATTGAACTCTTCATCAAATTAATTAAATCGGGAAAGTTGCAACTCAAGGCTTACAACAGGGCAAACACAGACATGACCTACGATACGGCGCCTTACAAGCAAGGTCTTGGTTTCTCCTACCGCGAAAGTTTCAACTCCTTTTACGATTTGTTCCACCCCAGAAACGAAAAAAACCGAAAGAAATTGAAACCTGCCGGATTTGATCCTGCCATCCGGGAAAAACAGACGGAGGTAAACAACGAATCCCACTGAAGCAGAAGATAGTCTGCCCGGTCAATTATCGAAATCTCCTGAAACAAATTGGTTGCGGATGATATAAATTTCTATTTTTGTGCATGGCCATTTGAATTTTCCTTCCGGGAAACATCAGCAATTGGTCAAACGGTTCTATTAAGAGTCCTGATTTATGACACTATCTGTAAGCCAAAGAAACGGCATCATCTATACTTTATTGGTCCACGGCGGAATTCTCATCTTTTTGCTGATGCTCAAGCTGTCGGTTGATATGAAGTTCCAGGCCGACGAGGGTTTGTTGGTCGATTTTGGCTATTCCGAAACCGGGAAAGGGGAAGAGGAACCTTCAGCCGTCTATTCCAAAAATGACAACCTCTACAAACCTCCCGTGCAGGCTTCTCAGAAAGCAACCAATACACCTGCCATCAAACTCAAACAAGCTGAGATAAAACCGGAAAACCTCCTGACACAGGAACATGAACCTTCAATAGCACTGCATACTTCACCAAAGGTTGAGAAGAAAGTTGTAGAGAAGAAGAAGCCTGACCCCTCCATAGAAATTGCAAAGCAGCAAAAGCGCGAAAAGCTTGCTCAGCAGCAGGCAGAAGATCAGAAACTTCAGCAAAAATTGAAGCAAGAACAAATGATTGGAAACATCAATTCGAGGGTTAAAAACGCCTTTGGAGGTGGCCTCACCGACAATGGATCTACCTCGAAAGGCGAAGGTATAACCTATGGGCCCGGCAACCAGGGTGATCCCAACGGACAGCCCGGAGTCAAACGATACGGACCGGGCGGAGGTGCCGGGATTAATATCTCCAACAATTTATCTGGTCGGGTTCGTTATCTGCCAAAGCCTGACTATCCAGGAAATGAGAGTGGAATCGTAGTTATTGAAGTGACTGTCGACAAACTGGGCAAAGTTTCTAATGTCCGCGGTGGGATATTCGGATCCACGTCCAGCGATCCCGACCTGGTTGAAGCAGCAAAGAAAGCGGCAAGGGAAGCCAAATTCAATGTTGATAATAATGCTCCGGTATTCCAGAAGGGGACAATAACCTATCACTTCGTGCTACAGTAAGGATAAAGGATAAAGTTAAAAGAACCCTTCGACAAGCTCAGGGCAAGTAAATTAGGGGACTACGGTGATGGAAGCCATTTGCGTTCTTTGCGATTGCCTTTGCGTCCTTCGCGTGAAATTTTTTGTTGCATAAGAGATCATCACCCCTTTGGCCATCTATTTTATCCCCAACGTAACAAAACCAGCCCCTGCACGTATCCCACTTTATCCTTTTGACTTTATCCTTTATCCTTTTATCTTTATCCTTTATCCTTAATTTCCAGGGTAATGTAAATTTAACAGAATGATCTTGCAGCCTTGATCATAGCCCTGAATTAATGACTATCTTTGCAGCCAAATTAGTAAAATGCGAAAAATAAGAAACATAGCCATCATTGCCCACGTCGACCACGGTAAAACTACCCTGGTAGACAAGATGATCATGCATTCCAACATTTTTCGTTCCAACCAAAATCCGGGTGAATTAATACTGGATTCCAACGATCTGGAACGCGAAAGAGGGATCACCATCCTGGCAAAAAACGTATCGGTGGTGTACAAAGGAGTTAAGATTAATATCATTGATACCCCGGGTCACTCCGACTTTGGCGGAGAGGTTGAACGGGTGCTGAACATGGCCGACGGTGTGTTGCTGTTGGTGGATGCCTTTGAGGGTACCATGCCGCAAACACGGTTTGTACTTCAAAAAGCGATCGAACTGGGATTGAAACCCATCGTTGTCGTCAACAAAGTCGACAAGCCCAACTGCCGCCCCGACGTTGTTCATGAACAGGTATTTGAGTTGATGTACAGCCTCGATGCAACGGAAGAACAACTTGATTTTCCCACCATTTATGGTTCGGCCAAACAAGGCTGGATGAGTACCGACTGGAAAAGTCCTACCACTTCGATTGAGCCACTATTCGATGCCATCCTGGAACATATCCCTGCCCCTCCTGAAAATGAGGGAACACCCCAGATGCTGATCACCTCGCTCGACTACTCCAAATACATCGGACGGATCGCGATAGGCCGTATTCACCGTGGTGAGGTAAAAGAGGGTCAAAACGTTTCATTGGTCAAAAGGGATGGGACCATCACCCGCTCCAAAATCAAAGAGTTGCATGTCTTTACCGGCTTGGGCCGCGAAAAGGTAGCCACGGCCCTCAACGGGGATATTTGTGCCCTTGTCGGCATCGATGATTTTGAAATCGGGGATACCATCTGCGACTATGAAAATCCCGAAGCGCTCGATCCGATCGATGTTGATGAGCCAACCATGAGTATGTTGTTTACCATCAACAATTCGCCTTTTTACGGCAAAGAGGGAAAATATGTCACCAGCCGCCACATCCACGAACGTTTGGAACGCGAGTTGGAGAAAAATCTGGCCCTGCGTGTCGAACCAACCGATTCGGCCGATTCGTGGAATGTAAACGGCAGGGGCGTGTTGCACCTTTCGGTTCTGATCGAGACCATGCGACGCGAAGGGTATGAGCTGCAGGTCGGACAACCACAGGTTCTCTACAAGGAGATTCACGGAGAGCGCAACGAACCGATCGAACTGCTCGATGTTGACCTTCCTGCAGAGATGGCCGGCACCGCCATTGACTTCGTCACCCGCCGCAAAGGAGAAATGATCAACATGGAACACAAAGGCGACCGCACCCACCTCGAATTTCATATACCCTCCAGGGGAATTATCGGTTTGCGTACCAATCTGCTCACCGCCACACAAGGCGAGGCGGTCATGTCGCACCGTTTCCTCCACTACGATAAATTCAAAGGACCGATCGAGACCCGTGTAAATGGCTCTCTGATCGCCATGGAGACTGGAACAGCATTTGCTTACTCACTCGGCAAACTTTCGGACAGGGGCCGTTACTTTATCGAACCGCAGGATGAGATCTACGAAGGTCAAGTCTGCGGGGAAAACAACCGCGAGGGCGATCTGGTGCTCAACCTGACGAAACCCAAGAAGCTCACCAACATGCGCGCTTCCGGTTCCGATGATAAAATCAGGCTTTCCCCGGCCATCAAATTCAGTTTGGAGGAGGCGCTCGAATACATCCAGAAGGACGAGTATGTAGAGGTCACCCCAAAATCCATTCGTTTGAGAAAGATCAAACTAAGCGAAATAGAACGCAAGAGATCTTCAAAAACAGTCTAATATCCCTCCCTTACCGGGAAACCGCTATATCAACAGACCCAATTCCTTACCAGGAGTTGGGTTTGTTGTTTTTATGTCCGCTGGGCATTCCCACATAAATAGCAGCCAGTTTTAACTGGCGGACAAGATGCAGAGCGGTTTTCCCGGCTTTAGCCAAATAATGACTTGGTTTGGCTAAGGCCCTGTCACATTCCACACCCTTGCCCACTGGCTGAAGCCAGTGGCAATTAATGGATCAAGATCCGCGAAAAATCACAAAAAAACAATGCACTCCTACCCTAAAATTCGATCATTAATCGATGATCTTTCCTGTCTTAAAAAATATTTTATCAAATATTTTTCACAAAAATCACTTCAAAACATTCTTTTGTTGATTATTATATAAGTGATTTTCTGATACATAAATAATATTTTAAAAAATTATGGTACTATGTCTTGCATAGTACCATAATAAATATATATATTTGTATCACCTACTTCAGTGTAATGAAAAGTACCATATGGATACATATTAGACAAAAAGTAGTGCATTGCTATTTCGAAACAGTTTAATTGAAGGAAAAATGAACATAGACAATTCAAAGGCACAGATGAGGAAAGGTATCCTGGAGTATTGCATACTTCTGATCCTCTCCAAAAAACCGCTGTATGCTTCTGATATCATCAGCGAGTTGAAAGCGGCGCAAATGATTGTTGTGGAGGGTACGCTCTACCCTTTGCTTACCCGGCTGAAAAACGACGGGTACCTCTCCTATCGTTGGGAAGAGTCACTGCAGGGTCCGCCACGCAAATACTACGAACTGACACCGGTCGGTGCAACATTTTTGACAGAACTGGAAGTTTCCTGGTCAGAATTGGTGGAGGCTATCCAACAATTGAAGGTGAATGATGAAGGGAAAAAGGATAAAGGATAAAGTTAAAAGGATAAAGTAGGGGTAGCATTAACCTCTAACTGTCATGAGCATAGAATATATTGAAAAGATAAAAAACTAAGATAAACAACAAGAAAATGAAAAAGACATTAACCATCAACCTGAGCGGATCGGTTTTCCACATCGACGACGATGCCTATGAAAAATTGTACGCTTACCTGACCCAGATCACCCGACATTTTGGGAATGATGCCGAAGCCAAAGAGATTGTTGAAGACATCGAAACCAGAATCGCAGAGATCTTTACCGAAAAAATTAAAAACGGCGGTGAAGTAATCAACCTTGACCATGTAAATGAGGTAATCGTGATTATGGGAACTCCCGAAGCTATTTCCAACGAGGAGGAGGAAAAACAACCATCATCGGGGAGGAAATTCTACCAAACTGGCGGAAGAAGACTCTACCGGGATCCTGATGACAAGGTGCTGGGAGGCGTCTGCGGTGGATTGGGAGCCTACTTTGCCATAGATCCAGTCATCATACGAATCCTATTTGTACTGATCTTCTTCCTGGGCGGAAGCGGTGTCCTCGTCTATCTGGTTTTGTGGATCGTGGTGCCAAAAGCTTACAGCACCGCCCAGCGTCTGGAGATGAAGGGCGAAGAGGTGAACATCGACAACATTTCAAAATCCATCAAGGAGGAGATGCAGGATGTGAAAGAGAATTTTCGGAATTACCGCTCCCACCCTGCCTACGCGCAGGGTAGAAGCAATGTTCGCGAGGTTGGCGACACCCTCCTCTCTGTATTAAAAATCCTTGGAACAATCATGCTCGTCATCATTGGTTTACCATTTCTGATCGTCGGTGCCGTATGTCTGATAATCCTTTTTGCGCTGCTGTTTGCCTCCCACCATATCGTTGGCCTGATGCCTTTCAACAACGGATTTAATTTTATGGAACACCTTTATACTCCGGGCGCAACATTATCATGGATGACAGTCGGCATTGCCTTGGTAATCGGTATTCCACTGGTGATGCTCATCTACGCTGGGATCAAAATGATCTTCAGGGTCAAATCGCGCAACCATATATTTGGATCCATCTTTGCCGGATTATTTGTCGTAGGAATTATCATCCTGATTATCAGCGGAAGCAACACATTGGGAGAATTCCAAAAACAGGCAACGGTTACCCATTCGGAGAAATTGACCACGGCATCGGATACCATTTACATCAGTGCAAAGAAAGACCAGGCAGAGAAGGACCTGGATGCCATCATCGATCCGGACCTGAATTTTGAACGCTTCAGGATTGGCACGCTCAATGATGCGGATGTCGTCATCGGTATTCCCGAACTGAGGATCGAGAAGAGTGACGACAAGGAGATGAACCTGCTGATCAATAAGATTTCAAGGGGAACATCTATTTCCAGCGCCAGACAAAATGCGGAGGAGGTTCTCTTCAATTACCAACTGAAAGATTCCATGATCAACGTTCAAAGCTCCTACCTGCTTCCCAAAATCTGGCGAAATCAACGCGTCAACCTGAAATTATATATCCCGGAAGGGAAAACAATCTATCTAGATGAATCGGTAAAACCCATCCTTCATGATGTTAGAAACACATCTGACACCTACGACGACGACATGGTCAACAAATACTGGACCATGAAACCGGATGGCCTTACCCTTGTAAACAGAGCAATCCCTAATGTAAAACCTGTAAAAAAGTAAAACCATGACCTTCTTTTATCGAATTGGCATACTGGTTGCCATGCTGCTTTCATTTCTGTCCGGATTCGGGCAAACCAAATCACAAAAGATCTACGACCGCTATCAAAAAGAGACCGGTGTAACTTACTTCACCTTTTCTAAATCGATGATTGATGCCATGAACCTCAACCTGGACGAGGAGGGCAAAAAGATCACCGGCGATTTTCAGGAATTTCGTATTCTGATTTACAACGAGGAAAAGGGTAGCTTGAAACATTTTTCACAGGATATCTCCAAAGAGCTGAGTTCAATGCGTTACGAACAGGTGCGCCCCAAGGATGAAAAGCCAAACGATGATGCTGAATTCTGGATCGAAGGGAATGGGAAAATAGTCACCGAATGCCACATCGTGATTGGTAACAAGGGAGACCACAACAACTCTTCACTTCTGATCTCCTTCTTCGGGAATTTCAAGGTGGAAGATCTCAACAAACTCGAAAAGATCGCCCAGAAACAAAACAAATAATATTGTTTGAAGGGTTTGAAAAGTTTGAAGGGTTTGAAATGTCGCATTCAGTAACATTTCAAACCCTTCAAACTTTTCAAACATTTCAAACAACTCCCTTCTACAGGCTCAGGGACCGATAATCTTTCAAAACAAATCAGGTGACTGGAAATTCCCCGGCAACATCCGTGAGTACTTCGCAACCAGTTTCGGTCACTAGAAGCGTGTGTTCAAATTGAGCTGATAGTTTATCATCCACGGTACGGGCCGTCCAACCATCCAACTGATCCACTTTAACACGGGGTTTCCCCTCGTTGATCATCGGTTCAATGGTAAAAATCATTCCCGGCTTCATTTTTGGGCCGCTGTTTTTGCGGGCTGCATGGTCGACCTGGGGATCTTCATGAAAGTCTATCCCAACACCATGTCCGCAAAATTCGTACACCACGCTGAATCCCTGGGCAGTTGCGTACCTGTTGATAAAATAGCCAATATTCCCAAAATAATTTCCCGGAAAAACTTGCTGAATCCCAAGGTTCAAGCACTGCTTTGTTGCCTGAATCAACTTCAAGGCCTCGTCTGAACATTCCCCGACTGTAAACATCTTGCTGGTATCGCCATAGTAGCCGTCCAAAATCGTGGTAACATCCACATTGAGAATATCTCCGTTTTTAAGGATTGTATTGGGTGATGGAATGCCATGACAAACCACTTCATTCAATGAAATACAACAGGATTTGGGAAACCCGTTGTAATCGAGGGTAGCTGGTACCGCGCCTCTTTCAACCATGAACTGATGAATCATATTATCAAGGTATTCAGTAGAAACTCCCTCTTTGACAAAAGGCTCGATATATTTTAATGTTTCGCCGGCCAGCCTGGAACTTTTCCTGATTCCCTCAATCTGCTCGGCGGTTTTTATGATAATATTCATGTGACAATTTTTTGTAAAGTTAGGGGTATAATTTGAAACAACAATAGTTTTCAGAAAAGTGACTAAAGTGAACTAAAGTGACTAGAGTGACTAAAGTTAGAACTCCCAACTTTGGCTTCATTATTGCATCCCCGAATTACTTTAGGCACTTTAGTTCACTTTAGTCACTTTAGTCACTTTAAATACTTCATTATCAGTTCAACCTTCTCCTCCATCGGCATAAACCCATCCAGCCAGTGAATCTCAAAACCCTCCCGTTCCATCTTCCTGAACCAGGTCATTTGACGTTTGGCAAACTGGTGTATGGCAATGTTAAGGCGTTCAAACATCTCTGATTTGGTCAGTTCACCGGTCAAATACAATGTCAAAAATTTGTATTCCAGGCCATAATAGGTCAGATCTTCAGGAGACAGGCCTTTCGCCAGCAGTCCTTCCACCTCCTCTACCAATCCCTCCTCCAGCCGTTGTTTCAACCGTCTGGTAATTCTTTCCCGACGCGTTTCCCTATCATATTGAACACCTATTATCAGCGAATGGATGACCGGAAATTCAAAATCAAGTTCGGGGTGGAGCATCAGGTATTCTTCAATCTCAATCGCCCTGATGGCCCTGTTTTTGGTCTCGGTATCACTGCTGTTGTGAACGGTTTTGTAGCCCTTTAAAAGAGTGGCCAACTCATCAAGCGACAATTGGGACAACTCCTCTCGTCTGGCCTTATCTGAGGGTACCTGGGTTAACCTGTAACCTTTCAGTACCGCCTCAAGGTACAATCCACTTCCGCCACAGAATACCGGAAACCTGCCCCTTTTGCGCACATCCTGGTAAGCATGGATAAAGGCTCTTTGGAATTCAAAAACATTGTATTGCGTTCCGGCTTCCACCAAATCAATCAAATGATAGGGTACCAACCTTCCTTCTACCACATAATCGGCAAGGTCCTTCCCTGTGCCGATATCCATCCCACGGTAAATCTGACGCGAATCGGCTGAAAGGATCTCTCCATTCAACTGATGAGCTACACTTGCTGCCAGTTGGGTTTTCCCGGTAGCCGTCGGGCCAAGAATGGTGAGCATGTCGTATTTCATAAAATGTTTGAAATGTTTGAAGGGTTTAAATTGTTTGAAATGTTACCGGTCCCTGAACTGTCGAAGCGTTGAAGGGAAATGCCATGACTTTTTAAACATTTCAAACCCCTCAAACATTTCAAACATTTTTGTCGTCCCCTTTTGCTATTTTTGCACAAATGAAAACAGCATTCCAGCATATCATCAACATCCGCAACAAAAGGGCCAGTTTCGACTACGAATTTATTGAAAAATTCGTTGCCGGGATCGTCCTCCTGGGAACAGAGATAAAGTCTATCAGGTTGGGGAAAGTAAGCATGAACGATGCCTACTGCCATTTTGTGAACAATGAGATGCTGATCAAGAATCTCTCTATTTCGGCTTACGATTTTGGTACCTGCAACAACCACGAGGTTTTGCGTGAACGCAAACTACTTTTGAACAGAAAGGAGCTGAACAAAATGGAGCGCAAAGTGAAGGAGAATGGCCTGACCATCATTCCCATCAGGTTGTTTCTCAACGACAAGGGGCTGGTAAAGGTGGAAATCGCCCTGGCCAAGGGAAAACATACCTACGACAAAAGACAGACCCTCAAGGACAAAGATGCACAACGCGAGATGGACCGGCACGAAAAGTATTAGAGGTATTTCTTGATATTGTTAAAATCTATCATCTTCACCCCCAACTCTTTCCAGTGTTTATACGGAAGTGGGATTTTGGGCAGCTCTTTGATGGCATCCTCAAAAACATAGACATTGTAACCTCTTTCTGCCAGGCCGCATACGGCTTTATCTACGCAAACATTGGTCGAAACGCCATAAACAAAAATCTTTTCGGGATGTAACAAATTCAGGATCTGTTCTGTATATGGATTTCCTTCGAAGACATCGAAAGCATCCTTCCGGATCACGATATTCCTGAATTGTTTTGCATTGGCCAGGTAGGGCAATATAGCCAATTGACTCATCCAATCCACAATAGCCGGTAAAACAGGTTTGGTTTCCGGGATAAACTCTGCCCCAAAGGTACCCGCCATACAATGTTCAGGAAAGGAGGTTTTAAAATCAGGATTTTGTGATAATTCCGAAGAATTAATCAGGTGAAAATCACAACTATTGATCACACGGATGTGATTTTCGGCAGCAAAATTTGTGATTCTCCCCAATACAGGCTTCAATTTTTCTGCACCTTTCACATACAATTTCCCGGCAGGTTCGATGAAATCAAACTGAGTGTCAACATTCCAGAATAGAATACCTTCATGCATAACTTCACTTTTTTAGGAACTGAAAAATGACAAAGAACCCTGCAACAAGGCAAGGGCGGGCAATTGACAATTATAACGGTTGGATAGTCTGATATACCAATTGTTCAAACTTAAAGAAAATCTCTTCCAATACCACAACTTCGGGTGTTAATATATTATTATTTCTTCCAGGGTAATTTATGATATAAAAAAACCCGCTCAGCTATTTGAGCGGGTCTCCTTGAAGTATTTGATCAAATGATGATCTCATCATGGTGTTCATCGTAGTATTTGGATCCGAGAAAACTCATTGAATTCATCTCTACGATCTTTATGCTTTTATGGTATTTCCATCGCCATTTGCATGCTTTGGAAAAGATAAACCCCTTGGTCAGGTAAGCGCCCACAAAAGGGTGAAGTTCAATAGTCAGGCTTTTTTTCTGAAGTTCTTCAAAAATGTACCTAACCCTCTGTTCGATCTCCTCGATGAAAAGCAAGGTAGGTGTTACCTTCCCAGTACCTTTGCAAACGGGGCAATTTTCCTCCGTTTCGATCGCCATCTCTTGTCTTACACGTTGCCGTGTTATTTGCATCAAACAGAATTTACTCAATGGGAGTATATTGTGTTTGGTTCTGTCGGAAGACATCACTTCCTTCATTTTATCGAAAACTTTCTGGCGGTTCTCATTACCGTGCATATCGATAAAATCGATCACGATAATTCCCCCCATGTCGCGAAGTCGCAGTTGACGTGCGATCTCTTCGGCGGCGGCCAGATTTACCTCCAATGCGTTGGTTTCCTGATCTCCTGTTTTGGAACGATTTCCGCTATTGACATCAATAACGTGGAACGCTTCCGTGTGTTCGATGATCAGGTAAGCCCCGCTTTTAAAGGAGACTGTTTTTCCAAAAGATGCCTTAATTTGTTTGTCTATTCCGAAATATTCGAAGATCGGCATTTTACCGTTGTAATACCTGACCATCTTTTTCTTCTCGGAATCGATGGTACCCACATACTCTTTAGCGTCAGCAGCAGCATCCTCATCGTTGATGTAGATGTTGGTAAAATCGTTGCTATAAACATCTCTGATCAAAGAGATTGTACGATCGGTTTCACCAAGTACCAGCGAAGGAACGACCTGTTTTTCGAGCTTGCTAAGTCCATTTTCGTACTTAGCAATCAGTCGCCTCAACTCCTGGTCCAACTCTGCTACCATTTTCCCTTCAGCCGCTGTCCGAACAATGACCCCATAGTTTTTGGGGCAGATGCTCTGGATTAATTTTTTCAGACGGGTTTTTTCTTCCGTCGTTTCAATTTTCTGGGATACAGAAATTTTGTCACTGAAAGGTACCAAGACCATGTTTCTACCTGCCACCGAAATTTCAGAAGTCAATCGGGGCCCTTTGGTTGAAATGGGTTCTTTGGCAATCTGCACCAGAATAGTTTGACCGGCTTTAAGGACCTCATTGATCTTGCCGTCTTTGTTGATATCCGGTTCCGGATTTATTTTCGGAAAAGGCGTCAACTTGATTTTTTTGGCGGCAGCCAATTTGAGGAACTTGTTTAGCGTCTGGAATTGTGGTCCCAAATCCAAATAATGTAAGAACGCATCTTTCTCGTAGCCAACATCGACAAAAGCAGCATTTAAACCCGGCATGATCTTCTTTACCTTTCCAAGGTAAATATCACCAACCTGAAATTTAACATCGTTACTTTCCCTGTTGAGTTCTACAAGTCTTTTGTTTTCGAGTAAAGCAATTTCGACATGAGAGGACGCTACGTCAATAATCAACTCATTGCTCATGCTGTTTACTCATTTTATTTAATTGAAACTAATAAATACAACAAACCTAAAGCACATGCGCACTTTAGGTTTTGTATATTTTATCAAGGCGTTACAAAAAGCCTATTTTTTCTTTTTGTGACGATTCTTGCGCAAGCGTTTTTTACGCTTGTGTGTGGCCATTTTATGTCTTTTTCTCTTCTTACCGCTTGGCATAACAATACTTTTTAAAATGAAAATTACTTCACGTTGTTTTTAACGCGACCTACGAAAGTTTTGGCAGGCTTGAAAGAAGGAATGTTGTGTTCCGGAATAATGATAGTTGTATTACGAGAAATGTTGCGCGCTGTTTTTTCTGCACGTTTTTTTACGATAAAACTACCGAAACCACGGAGATAAACATTGTTACCATCAGCCAATGAGCCTGATACGGTGTCCATGAATGCTTCAACTGCTTTTTGAACAGTAAGCTTCTCAATACCTGTGCTTTTTGAAATCTCGTTTACGATATCTGCTTTAGTCATTGTAAGAAATTTTAATGATTTAACTTTATTTTTGATTTAACTTTATCCCAAATTTCGGTGCACAAATATATAGCTTTTGATTTAACTAATATCATCTTAGCCAATATTTTTTGCTTATTCGTTGTTTTTTTAACAAAATTGATTCGAAATGGAGGGATATCGTAAAGCGTTGACAGTTTGGTACAACCATACAAAACGGGATCTTCCCTGGCGGGATGGTTGCGAGCCCTACCATATATGGGTTTCTGAGGTGATATTACAGCAGACAAGGATTCAACAGGGAACTGATTATTATCACAACTTTCTCCGGCTGTTTCCCGATGTTCCCTCTTTGGCAAATGCCCCTGAAGTGGAGGTTTTAAAGGCATGGCAAGGGCTGGGTTACTATTCCCGCGCAAGAAATATGCACCATGCTGCAAAAACCATTCAGAATTCGTTCAATGGGATATTTCCTGCCGATTATCACACCATCAAAAAACTGAAAGGGATAGGCGATTACACGGCTGCAGCCATAGCATCCATTGCTTTTGGTCTTCCCTATGCCGTGGTGGACGGTAATGTATACCGCGTCCTTTCGCGTCTTTTTGGGATCTCAACGGCCATTGATTCAACTGCAGGTAGAAAGGAGTTTTACCGGCTTGCCCAACTGCTGCTGGATCCTGACAGACCCGGAGACTCCAACCAGGCAATTATGGAATTGGGCGCCATTCAATGTTTGCCTTCTCGTCCACTCTGCCCGGACTGCCCACTTCACACAAAATGCTTTGCATACGAAAATCAATGCATTGACAGGTTTCCGGTCAAATCAAAAAAGACAAAGCAAAAAGAACGTTACCTAAACTTCATCTATCTTCACGACAAAAACAACCTTTTTCTGGAGAAGAGGAACGACAAGGATATCTGGCGGAATTTGTTCCAGTTCCCAGTAATCGAAACAACAGGACCGAGTTCACCCGAAGAGGTAATAACCAGCCTTGCGTGGAAAGAACTTTTCAAAAACACTTCCATTAACATCGAATCCGTTTATCCGGAAAAGATTCATTTATTGACACACCAGCGACTGCACATCAGATTCTATTCTGTCAAACTTGAAAGCAACAGCGTACCCGGGCCTGGTCATTGGATTGCAGTTGAACCAATGGAGATATCAAAGTATCCTGTTCCCAAACCTGTGGAGAATTTTTTGATGGAGATGGGCCATTGATCCGTCCATATCCGAATCTGACCCAAATAATTTTTATCTTTGATCGATTTTGAATTGTCAGAATTTTTCAGTAACTTACAACATACACTAAAATATTTTGAACCATGTCAGTCAACAAAGTTATCTTAATCGGGAATGTCGGAAAGGATCCTGAGATCCGGCATTTAGACAGCAACGTATCTGTTGCTTCCTTCTCCCTGGCTACTTCAGAGGTTTACAACAACAAAGCCGGTGAAAAGGTCACACAAACAGAATGGCACAACATCGTGTGCTGGCGAAATCTGGCAAACCTTGCAGAAAAATTCATCAGAAAAGGGAGCCAGGTCTACATTGAGGGTCGAATTCGCTCCAGAACGTATGATACTACAGAAGGGGTTAAAAAGACTGCTTACGAAATTTATGCCGACGAAGTAAGGCTCCTGGACCGGAAGGCCGGAAGCAACAGCACGCCTGAGCATCCTGTTGCTGAAGCGAAGAAAGCCGTCAACGAACCTCAGGCTGCCTCAGGCTACTCCGATCAGGGAAACACACCTGACGATCTTCCCTTTTGAACCTTTAACTGTTTAATTTGGAAACAAACTTCGTTACTTCCGTTGGAGCCTTGTTTGGGAACATTGATTTCTTGCCTTTTACCGTCAGTGCCCTTTCAGGGCTTCTGGTATTGATGGTCCTTCTTGGCCTCTCCGCACTTGTTTCAGGTTCGGAGGTAGCGCTGTTTTCGCTTGAACCCAAAGAGATTGAGACACTAAAATCCAACAAGAAACGATCGGCGCAACAGATTTTAAAACTTCTCTCCGATCCTGAGCAACTGTTGGCATCCATCCTGGTAGGGAACAATTTCATCAACATTGCCATTGTATTGCTCGCTTCCCATATTTCAAGCTCTTTGATAAGTTTTGGCGATGCCAAAACTTTTGAGTTTATTTTCCAGACAGTTATCATCACCTTTCTGCTCTTGCTTTTTGGGGAGATTATCCCCAAAGTATATGCGGCACATTATCCGAAAAATTTTGCGATAAAAATCGCCCCATTTATCGCAGTCCTGGGCAAAATCACCAAGCCCATCAATTATATTTTGATCCATTCTACCTCATTTGTCAATAAGCGAATGAGCAAACACAGGAGGGTTCTCTCCATTGATGAAATTTCCAAGGCATTGAAATTGGCCAATCATGAAGATCTAAGCGATGACAAGGAGATATTGGAGGGCATCGTTAAATTTGGCTCAAAAAGTGTCAGTGAGATCATGCACTCCCGGCTCGACATGGTGGTTGCGGATTTTGGCTCCAACTTCAGTGAAGTACTGGAAATCATTCGTACTGCCGGGTATTCACGTATTCCAGTATTCTCAGGAACCCTGGATCAGATAAAGGGAGTCCTCTATATCAAGGACCTGCTGCCCCATTTAACCAAAGGAGCAACCTTCAAATGGCAAACTTTGATACGTGCCCCGTTCTTTATTCCTGAAACAAAAAAAATAGATGATCTACTGGAGGAGTTTCAGAAGTCAAAAGTACATCTTGCCATTGTGGTAGATGAATTTGGTGGTACTGCCGGCCTGGTCACACTGGAAGATATTCTGGAAGAGATTGTTGGAGACATCGCTGATGAATTTGATGTAGAAGAGAAATTCTATACCCGTCTTGCGCCCAATGAATACTTATTTGACGGTAAGACCCTTCTGAATGACTTTTATAAAGTTGTCGATTGCGACGACGATGTTTTCGAAGAGATCAAAGGTGATGCCGATACGCTGGCCGGCCTGATACTTGAGCTAACCGGTGAGTTCCCCGAACTTCACGAAAAAGTGCCATGCAAAAATTTCATTTTCCAGATAGAGGCTTTGGACCGCAGGAGAATAAAGGAGATCAAAGTTCTGATCGACAGGACAGCCGAAAAAAACAGATAGACCCATGACCGGACGCCTCTACTTTTTCATTTTGTGCTATGTGGCTGTGGGTTTGCTCTCCTCCTGCAAAAGCGATGTGACACCAAAACCAAGGGGTTTCTACCGGATAACTTTCCCGGAGAAATCCTACAGGTCGCTCAATGGGCCTTTCCCCTATAATTTCAGCATCCCAACTTATGCCCTGGTTACGCCTGATTTGCTGAACCCGGAACAAAAAGATTGGATCACGATCGAAATTCCCGGCAATCATGCCCAGATCCATATCAGTTACAAGAAAGTTGACCGCAATTTGTCCCAGCTCATCGAAGAGTCCAGAAGCCTTGTATTCAAACACGATCAAAAAGCGAGTTCGATTGATGAGCAATTGTTTATCCATCCAGCGCACAGAATGTATGGGACTGTGTACACCTTGAAGGGGAATGCTGCCTCACCCATGCAATTCTATCTGACCGACAGTGTCAAAAACTTTATCAGAGGTGCTTTGTATATCAGGGAGATCCCAAATTACGACAGTTTAAGGCCGGTTATCGGCTTCTTATCCGCGGATGTCATCAAAATGATAGAAACAACTGAATGGAGTGCGAATCATGGCCATTAAGTTTATCGAACATATGGATAAGGGTCTTCTTGGTTTTTGGGAAATAACAGAAACAGCAGCGCAATTGCTGGAAACATTAAATCCTGAAACGGAGGAACTTGAGAGATATCAGTCATTTCGAAATGATCTTCGCAGGAAAGAGTGGCTGGCGGTACGATTGCTTTTGCAAAATATGACCGGTGGTGATTCAAAGATAAGCTATGACTCGGCAGGAAAGCCCCACCTGGTCAATTCACCGGGACACATCTCTGTCTCCCACTCCTCCAACTGCGTTGTGATCTATCTGCACCATGATGCACAGCCAGGAATCGACATTGAATTAATTTCAAGGAATGTGGAGAAGGCGGCCAAAAGATTTTTGTCGCCTATCGAACTGAATGACTGCCTATTAAACAATCAACTCTCGAACAGGGATCTCATGCTGCGATGGTGTGCCAAAGAGGCGGTATTCAAAATGGTGCCTTTCCCGGAAATTGACTTCGCAAGTCAGATCGCCTGCAATGCCCAACCCTTGACCACCAATGAGGGGAAGTTTTCCGCAACCTTTACATCAAAGGAAGGGGCACTGAATATCCCTCTCAATTTTCGTTGCATCGGCGATATACTGATGGTTTGGGGTCACATCAAAATCTAAAATCCCTCCCTTTCATTGCATTAGACTTAGCGACCTTTGTGTAATCCTTGGTGACCTTTGTGGTAAAATTTTCTAAGAAATTAACCACCAAGGTCACCAAGGAAGGCACACAGGAAACACTAAGGGTTATTTTACCTGAATATCAAACATCTTCTTCTCCCTGATGAACCCCTCGAGGCGGTCGCCGATGGCAACTGGTCCAACGCCTGCAGGAGTTCCTGTATAGATCAGGTCACCAATTTTCAGGGTGACATATTTGGAAACATGCTCGATGATGGTATCAAATGGGAAGATCATGAGTTGCGAGTCGCCGGATTGGACGGTTTCGCCATTCCTTTTTAGCGAAAAGAGGATATGCCCCATATCGCCCAACTCCTCTTTGGAGAGGAACTTCCCAAGTACTGCAGAGGAATCGAAAGCCTTTGCTTTTTCCCATGGCAGTCCTTTTTCGATCAGTTGACGCTGCAGATCCCTTGCAGTAAAATCGATACCAAGGCCTATTTCATCGTAATAGCGTTGGGCAAATTTGGCTTCAATATTTTTCCCGAGCCGGTTGATTTTGATCACCAGTTCAATCTCATGGTGAATCTCTTTTGAAAAGTCGGGCAGAAAAAACGGTTTGTTATCGAGGCATAGAGCGGAATCGGGTTTCATAAAAAAAACCGGTTCTGTGGGAACATCATGGTTCAGTTCCTGCGCATGTTTGACATAATTACGGCCGATGCAAATGATTTTCATGGCGATATAATGTTAATTTGTTCACTTTAGTCACTTTTTTATAACTTTCTGTTCAATGCACGAAGTTTGATTCCCGTCAAAACCTTCTTGGTATACAAAGGGAACTCACCGTTCATCATCCAATTGTAATAGGATGGCTCTTCGGCAAGTACTTTTTCAACCGGTTTCCCCTTATGTTTTCCAAAATTAATGACCTCAACACCTTGCTCATCATAGACAATCCGTCCGGCATAATCAACGTTCCGATCAAAGGAGGAGAAGACAGAAAGCTGACCTATTTCGTTCACAATAGGAACCGATACCTTGCCCCCCTCCTCGAAGGTTGCCCCTTCATATCTATCCAGCTGGGCCTGTAAAACTTCGTAGGTTGCCTTTGTATCGATCATAGCACTGTGGGCATTTTCGAGCTCTTTTTGGAGATAAAATTTGTAGGCCGCGGCAAGTGTCCGCTTTTCCATCCTGTGAAAGATGGTCTGGACATCGACAAATTTCCTTCGTTTGAGATCCAGATCTACATCCGCCCTCAGAAACTCTTCGGTGAGCAATGGAATATCGAAGCGATTGGAGTTGAAACCGGCAAGGTCGCACCCTTCGATGAATTTCGCAAGGGTTTTGGCAACCTCTTTGAAAAGCGGGGCATCCTTAACATCATCATCAGAAATACCGTGTATAGCGGTCGATTGGGGTGGAATGGGCATACCGGGATTGATCAGCATCAACTTCTCCTCCTCCTTCCCATCCGGGTGGATTTTCAGGAAGGCAACTTCCACAATCCGGTCTGTAACAACATTGATCCCAGTCGTCTCCAGATCGAGAAAAACAAGGGGGTTTTTTAAATTGAGCTTCATGGTGGCTGGTTTTCGGTACAAAAAAACCCGGCAGGTGATTTCCGCCAGGTTTTTCAATTTTCTATCAATAAATTAAGCGTTTATCATCATTGGCATGAGCAACATCAGTACGTCTTCCTGCTCAAACTCCTGCTCGGCAGGTAGTAATAGCCCCGCACGGGAGGGATCCGATAGCATCATCTTCACATCCGCAGAGGTTAGATTAGAGAGAATTTCAATCAGGAAGGTCGATTTGAAACCAATCTCCATCTCCTGACCATCAAAATCACATTTGATCTTCTCAACGGCAGAAATGGCAAAGTCAATATCCTGTGCGGAGACGATCAGTTCCGATGCGGTAAGTTTTAGGCGGACCAAGTTACTGGCCTGGTTGGCAAAAACCGAAACCCGGCGAAGGGTATTGTAAAATTCAACACGGTCGATCACCAATTTGTTGGGGTTGTTAACAGGAATTACCGAATTGTAGGCGGGATATCTCCCTTCAACCAACCGGCAAACCATTCTAAATCCAGTTAACTGGAAAATAGCATTCTTCTCATCAAATTCCAGGACTACATCAAAATCCTCCTTGGGAAGGAGATTTTTAAGCAGGGACGCAGGCTTTTTGGGCAATATAAACGATGCTTCATTGTCAGATTTCGCATCGGTTCGTTTGTAGCGCACCAATTTGTGCGCGTCAGATGCGACAAAGGTCATCTCAACAGGCGATATCTCGATGTTGATTCCGTTCATCACCGGACGAAGTTCATCATCCGCGGTAGCGAACAGCGTCTTGTTGATGCCATTCAGCATGACATCATGCGGAACGTTGATGGTGTAGTGCTCTGGATTTAGGGTCGGCTGATTTGGAAATTCTTCGCCGTTTTGTCCGGGAATGGCAAATTTTCCATTGGCCGAAAGAATGCTTATGCCCATCGTATCCGCATCCAATTGGAAGGAGAGCGGCTGTTCCGGAAACTCTTTCAAGGTATCCAGAAGAATTTTTGCAGGAAGGGCTACCAATCCATCATCTTCTGAATGATCCAGCTCCATGGTGGTAATGAGGGTTGTTTCCAGGTCTGAAGCTGTCACGGAAAGTGATTTCCCCTCCAACCGAAACAAAAAATTATCCAGTATTGGCAGTGTATTCTTGCTACTGATCACCCGGCTGATGGCATTGAGGTGCTTCAGCAACTCGGTACTTGAAACGACAAATTTCATTCTAATATAAATTAGTTACTGTTGATATTACGCTATTTCTCTTTGTAATCCAGACTTTTGATCCATTCCAACTGGATAGATCACCAAGCTACGAATATACAAACATTCACTCGATTTTTCTTCGCTTAAAACATTTTTTTCACATTCACTTTCCTGTTTTAGGTTTTGGTTTTTCGTTCAACCGCTTTCTTCCCCAGGTAAATAAAATTCCTGATATCAGAATGAGCGCTAATGGAAGCAACAGGTTTAACCACTTGTAAAAATTGCTTTGGGCGTTGGATTTTACCTTATCAAGAAGTCTCAGTTGCCATGATTTACCGCGTAATTCAATCAGCGAAGCATCGTCACTGAGGTATTGTACCAGATTAACGAAAAAATCGCGGTTTCCGAAGGTGATTTTTGAGACCCGGTCATATCCCAGCGGGGCAGTCTGAGGCGGCTTGGTCGCACGGTTTACCTTGTTTGAGAGGAGTCCGCCGTCGGAAAATACTGCCATCTTTGTTGGCTTGCTCTCGGTGATCGGCTTAAATCCATTTGGAAAATCCGGTAATTCAATCATCCTGTTCCTGAAAACGGAGCCAAATTTTCCTTCCAGCAGTATCCCAGTGATCAGATTTGATTTGTTGAAAAAACTCCGTGACGGAACCACATCGATCATGCGGAGATTGACCAGAACAGGCGCTTCATTCTTTCGGGAAAAAGGGGATGTGCATAACAAAATTTTCTTGTGTATTTCGGGGTTCTCGCCAACCGTATCAATCGAACTGACGAATTCTGCAGAGATTGGATTAACATTTTTCCCGATGGGATGCGACTGCAGGGGATGGAGCAAAGGTGAAAAATACCATGGCGCCAATGAATAGTGCGGTGAAGCCCCAACCGTGGCCGTATTGACCCTTATCTGGAGACATTCGGCATCCTGAATCAGGTCATTGTTGAGGCGTACGCCATAGTGATAAAGCTGATCACTGAGGTTAAGATCTACAGGCAGGGCCAGGGTCGTCATTCCCTCGGAAAGGCTATCCAGGCTCACTTTGACAGGATCTACCAGCCAGATCATCCTCCCGCCCCTCATCAAGTACTGGTCGAGGATCAATTTGTCGCGTTCCTCAAATTTCGACAACGGATTGGCGACAATGAGTACCCTGATGCTGTCAGGATTGGTCACGAGCTTGTCACTGTTTACCCTTGAAACAGCAAAGCCCGAAGACAACGCCAAAGAAAAGTCGAGGAGTTGCAAAGAGTCTGCTTCCTGATGTCCCTCAAGAAAGGCAACGTGGATGGGTTTATCGCGGATGAGCGTGTTGATGGCATTCATGAACTCATACTCCAATAGTTCGATCGAACGGTTCAAATTCTCTTCGGCAGGCAAAGCCGGATCATTTTTGAGCAGGTTCAGCGCCATGGACTTTTCGCCATAATGGAAGACCACACAAGGGAAAACCAGTTTG
>JALOCD010000158.1 GCA_023228025.1 Prolixibacteraceae bacterium
AAGCTTCTGGCGCAGGCAAATGCCGACAAAGCCAAACAGGAGGCCGAATTCAACAGGCTACTGGCTGCAGGAGATGCTAACGTAGCCGGGCAGAAATATCCTGAAGCAATCGAAAACTTCAAAGGTGCGCTGGTGATAAAGACAGGTGATAAAATTGCCACAGACAAACTAGCCAATGCAGAAAAGCTGTTGGCGCAGGCGAACGCTGACAAGGCCAAACAGGAGGCAGAATTCAACAGATTGTTGGCCGCAGGTGATGCCAATGTGAGTGGTCGAAAATATCCTGAGGCGATTGCAAATTTCAAAGCCGCCCTTGCCATCAAGGTTGGAGACAAAGTTGCCACAGATAAACTCGCCAATGCTGAAAAGCTGCTGGCGCAGGCAAATGCCGACAAAGCCAAGCAGGAGGCAGAATTTAATAGGTTACTGGCTGCAGGTGATGCCAACGTTGCAGTTCTGAAATATCCTGAGGCAATCGACAATTTCAAAAGTGCGCTGGTCATCAAAGCAGGTGATAAAATTGCGACAGACAAACTCGCCAATGTTGAACAGTTGCTGGCTAAATTGAATGCTGACAAGGCTAAACAGGAGACAGAATTTAACCGACTACTGGCCGCAGGTGATGTAAATGTAACTGATCAGAAATATCCTGAAGCGATTGGAAATTTCAAATCGGCCCTGGCCATCAAGGTTGGGGATAAAGTGGCCACAGACAAGCTTGCCAATGCTGAAAAGCTGTTGGCGCAGGCCAATGCCGACAAAGCCAAACAAGAGGCCGAGTTCATTAGATTGCTTGCTGCAGGCGATAACAATGTTTCCGGACAGAAATATCCAGAGGCGATTGCAAATTTCAAAGCCGCTCTAGCGATCAAGGTAGGAGACAAAGTTGCTTCAGATAAACTCGCCAATGCTGAAAAGCTGCTGGCCCAGGCCAATGCCGACAAGGCCAAACAAGAGGCCGAATTCAACAGATTGCTGGCAGCAGGCGATGCCAATGTTGCCGGGCAAAAATATCCCGAAGGAATAGTCAATTTTAAAGATGCACTGAAAATTAAACCGGGAGATCAGGTTGCTTCAACCAAATTGTCGGAGGCAGAAAAGTTGCTGGCACTCTTCCTGGCAGATAAACTAAAGAAAGAGACAGAGCAAAAATTATTGGCAGAAAAGGAAAAAAGGTATAGGAATGCCATTGCCAGGGCAGATCAATTGTTTGCCGAAAAAACTTATCCGGATGCCAAAAATCAATATAAGGAGGCCATCAAGATTTCGGACATTGAAAACTATCCCAAGGCGCGAATCATTGAAATTGATTCGCTACTGGCCAAACAGGCAGCCGACAAATTGCTGGCCCAAAAGATGGCAGATGAACAGCGAAAGCTTCAGGGAGAGGGAAGTTATCTGAAAAATATCCAGACCGGTGATGCCAATTATGCCAAATCACTCTGGATGGTCGCGATCTTTTACTACCAGGAAGCACTGAAATACAAGGCCGGGGATAAATATGCCGGAGAGCGGGTAGATGAATGTAAAAAATTGATTGATGGTAATATAACTGCCGAAAAAATGCAACAATTTACCTCATTAATAAAGAAAGGGGATGAAGAGTTGCAGGCAAAAAAATACAGTTCGTCACAATTTTATTATGGCGAAGCTTCAAGGATGTTGCCTTGGGAAAAGCACCCGAAAGAACAGCTTGTTTTGATTGAAAAATTAATTTTATCAATGGATGTTAATGGTACAGAGGCTCAATACCTTGATGCCATTAAAAAGGCAGACGATGCAGTAACACAAAAGAATTTTGCCATAGCTCGGTTCTATTTCCAAAAAGCTATCTCCCTAAAACCTGCAGAGGAGTATCCAAAACAACAATTAAAAAGATTATCTTCAGAAAAATAAAACCATTTCGTTTGGTTTTCGTATTTGACAGTAGAATTTGCATAGGTTGAAAACAATTTTAAACCTTCATGTGTTATTGTGTTTTCAACGTTTTTGCAGCTAACAACAGATCTCTGATGACGGACAAAATATATGTACCCGCTGATTATGTGCCGATTCTGATCCAGTCGCTGGTAGCCTTTGGTTTCGTTGCCCTGACCATGTTTGCGACGCACTTTATCTCCAGCAAGAGAAAAAGAATCAGGACTTTGCGTAAAGATGAAAATTTTGAGTGCGGAATAGAAATTCAAGGGAATGCCAGGTTTCCATTTTCGGTAAAATATTTTCTTGTGGCCATTTTGTTTGTCCTCTTTGATGTCGAAATCATCTTTTTTTATCCCTGGGCCATTAACTTTTTGCAGATGGAATGGAGAGAATTTTTTGCGATGCTGCTCTTTGTGGCTTTGCTGCTCTTCGGCTTTTACTACATCTACGAGAAGGGTGCCCTCGAGTGGAACAATGACGAATAGATCTATTTAACAACCACGATCATGTCAAAATATAATATTGTAGAACCACCGGACGGCTATTCGGCTCCCGGTTTTTTTGCTACTACGCTGGATAGGGTAGTTGGTCTTGCCCGAAAAAATTCGATCTGGCCATTGCCATTTGCTACCTCTTGTTGCGGTATCGAATTTATGGCCACCATGGGTGCAAACTATGATTTGGCCCGATTTGGCTCTGAACGTTTGAGTTTCTCTCCACGTCAGGCTGATTTGCTGATGGTGATGGGCACCATCGCGAAAAAAATGGGGCCCATTGTGCATCAGGTATATGAACAAATGGCTGAGCCAAGATGGGTATTGTCTGTTGGAGCCTGTGCTTCCAGCGGTGGAATTTTCGATACCTATAGTGTGCTTCAGGGCATTGACCGGGTTGTACCTGTCGATGTTTATGTTCCTGGATGTCCTCCACGGCCAGAGCAAATACTGGATGGTTTCATGAAAATCCAGGAACTGGTTGGAAACGAATCCCTGCGCAGAAGATATTCGCCTGAGTACCGCGAACTGCTCGGGAAATACGGAATTAAATAGAACATGGAGCAACAGTCGATTCAAAAAAACCTGCAGGAGAAGTTTCAGAATGAGTTGGTCTCATTTGATGAAACCTCTGATATGTTGACATTTACGGTTGATAAGCAGTTCATTGTACCGGTTATTCAGTTTTTAAAGGAGGATCTGGAATTCAAATTTCTGACCGATCTTTGCGGGATTCATTATCCTGATCAGGCATTGCCCCTTGGTGTAATCTACCATCTCCACAATTTTAAAACGAACACCAGAATAAGGGTGAAAACCTTTACATCAATCGAACAACCGGAAATAGACTCCATGACCACCCTCTTTTCGTCGGCCAACTGGATGGAGCGTGAAACATTCGATTTTTTTGGCATTGTATTCATTGGTCACCCTAATCTGATCAGGATACTGAACGTTGAATACATGGATTATTTCCCAATGCGGAAAGAATATCCATTGGAAGATCAAACACGAAAAGACAAAGACGATTCCTTTTTTGGAAGATAACATACAAGATGGAACATTTAGGAAAAGAACATATACTGGTCAGGCCTGAAGATTACGACAAAAACTTCAGTACGTTGAACCTGGGCCCGACGCACCCGGCCACGCATGGTATCTTTCAAAATATCCTTACCATGAATGGGGAGACCATTGTCGATGCGGAACAAACCGTGGGCTATATTCACCGGGCTTTTGAAAAATTGGCCGAGCGAAGGGCTTTTTACCAGATCACCACCCTAACCGATCGTCTCAACTATTGCTCATCTCCAATCAACAACATCGGCTGGCAGACAACTGTCGAAAAGCTCCTGGGCGTACAGACCTCCAAACGAATTGATTACATGCGGATCATCATCATGGAGCTGGCCAGGATCTCTGACCATCTGATTTGCAACAGTGTAATTGGTGTCGACAGCGGGGCATTGACAGGCTTCGTATATGTCTTCCAGGAAAGGGAAAAAATATACGAAATATACGAAGAGATCTGTGGCGCCCGTTTAACGACCAACCTTGGCCGAATAGGCGGGTTTGAACGCGATTTTACCCCTTCCGTAATTAATAAAATAAGGGAGTTTATCGCGAATCTTCCCACGGTGATCAAACAGTTTGAAAAATTATTGATGCGTAACCGGATTTTCATGGACAGGACCATCAATGTTGGCGGTATTTCTGCTGAAAGGGCCCTCAATTACGGTTTTTCAGGTCCCTGTTTGCGTGCTGCCGGGGTTGATTACGATGTGAGGGTGATGAACCCCTATTCCTCCTACAATGATTTTGATTTCACCATCCCGGTAGGGACAAACGGCGACACTTACGATCGTTTCTGTGTCAGACAGGAAGAGATTTGGCAAAGCATTAAACTTGTCAAAAATGCGCTTGAAAACCTCCCGGAAGGAAGTTATCACATGGAGGTTCCGGAATTTTATCTTCCGGACAAAGAGGATGTCTACAGCAAAATGGAGTCTTTGATATGGCATTTTAAGATTGTCATGGGCGAAGTGGAAGTCCCGGTTGGGGAGGTCTATCATTCGGTCGAAGGTGGCAATGGTGAATTGGGTTTTTACCTGGTGAGCGATGGAGGTAGAACTCCATACAGACTGCATTTCAGACGGCCTTGTTTCATTTATTACCAGGCCTTTCCTGAAATGGTGAAGGGATCGTTCCTTTCGGACGCCATTCTGACCATGAGCAGTATGAATGTGATTGCAGGGGAGTTGGATGCGTGAAGTAAAAAGGATAAAGTAAAAAGGATAAAGTAGGGGTGACCCTGTGTGGTCATCCTATCATGATATAGTATTAAGATTTTACAAAAGAATGTTAGATAAAAAGATCAACCATCCGTTGCATGAGAAGAAGAACAAAGTTGTCTCTTTTTCCGATGCGACTATGGTAAAAGTGCAAAAGATCATCGCGCGTTATCCGGAAGGGAGGCAGAAATCGGCCTTGTTGCCCTTGCTGCATATAGCGCAGGAGGAATTTGAAGGATATTTGAGTGTGGATGTTATGGATTATGTTGCGGGGTTACTGAATATTCAACCCATTGAAGTTTATGAGGTGGCTACATTTTATTCGCAGTACTACCTCGATCCTGTAGGAAAATATGTGATTGAGATTTGCCGGACAGCTCCTTGTGCCATTTGCGGAGGTGAGCGGATGCAGCAGTATCTTGAGAAGCGGTTAAATATCAAAACCGGAGAGACAACACCGGACGGACTGTTCACGTTGAAGGCCGTTGAATGTCTGGGGGCCTGCGGTTCGGCAGCCGTCATGCAAATAAATACTGAATTTCACGAATTTTTGACATACGAAAAAATAGATCAAATCCTGGACGGGTTAACGTTGAAAGCGAAAGAAGAAAAGCCCGAAAAATCACTATGGAAAGAAAAATTCTTTTAAAAAATATAGCAGTTCCAGGGATTCGAACCTTCGATGTTTTTCGCTCGACTGGTGGATACCGATCTGTGGAGAAGGCATTAAAAACTATGTCACCGGATGAGGTGGTCGAAGAGGTTAAAAAATCGGGTTTGCGAGGCAGGGGCGGGGCCGGGTTTCCTGCCGGGATGAAATGGAGCTTTATCGACAAAAAATCGGGTAAGCCCCGTTACCTGATCTGCAATGCGGATGAGAGTGAACCCGGAACCTTCAAGGACCGGTACCTGATGGAAAAAATTCCCCATTTGCTGATCGAAGGGATGATCTGCTCTTGTTACGCATTGGGTGCCAACACCGGATACATCTATGTCAGGGGGGAATACAAATACATCATCGGAATATTGAATGAAGCTATTCAGGAGGCTTATTCAAACGGCTTTCTTGGTAAAAATATATTGGGCAGTACATACAGTCTTGATATTCATGTTCATTCCGGTGCCGGAGCCTATATCTGCGGTGAGGAGACTGCAATGATAGAATCGCTGGAAGGGAAACGTGGAAATCCGCGTATCAAACCACCATTTCCAGCTGTGGTCGGTTTGTACGGATGTCCAACTGTTGTCAACAATGTGGAGACTTTGGCCAATATCGGTTTTATTGTAAACCACGGCGGCACCGAATATGCCCATTATGGTTCGGGTAAAAGTACCGGTACCAAATTGATTTCAGCATGCGGGAATATCAACAATCCCGGTGTGTATGAAATTGAACTGGGTCTCAGTGTCCGGGAATTTCTCTTTGAACCTAAATATTGCGGTGGAATAAAAGATGGCAAAAAGCTTAAGGCTGTAATTGCCGGTGGATCATCGGTTCCGATCCTACCAGCGAACCTTATTCTTCAGACTGCTACCGGTGAAGAACGTCTCTTTACTTACGAATCACTGGCAGATGGAGGTTTTGTAAGTGGCACGATGCTTGGATCGGGAGGTTTTATCGTTTACGACGAGGATGCCTGTATTGTGCGCAATACCTGGAACCTGGCGCGTTTTTACCACCACGAGTCATGCGGACAGTGTTCTCCCTGCCGTGAAGGTACCGGATGGATGGAAAATGTGCTTTACCGAATCGAAAACGGTCAGGGCAGGACCAAAGACATAGATTTGCTGGTCAGTATCGCAGCAAAAATAGAGGGAAACACCATTTGTCCGCTCGGTGATGCCGCCGCCTGGCCTGTTGCCAGCGCCATCCGCCATTTTAGGCACGAGTTTGAGGAGCATGTGTTGCATCCGGAGAGATGCGGACATTAGAAGACGACTGGGACGACTGGGACGACGGGGACGACTGGGATGACCGGGATGACGGAGATTGGAAAGACTGGGGGACTAGGGGACTTGGAGACTTTGGGAACTGAACTTTTGAGAATTGAAACGGGGAAACGGGGAAGTTGAAAGTTGAGAGTGGAAAGTGGAAAGTTGAAAGTTAAGAATTAAAACGGGGAAGTTGAAAGTTGAGAGTGGAAAGTTGAAAGTTAAGAATTGAAACGGGGAAGTTGAAAGTTGAGAGTGGAAAGTTGAAAGTTGAAAGTTGAGAATTGAAACGGGGAAACGGTGAGCCA
>JALOCD010000122.1 GCA_023228025.1 Prolixibacteraceae bacterium
CTTATATCCCACAAGATAAAAAATTATCCGCTAACTACAAACATTTCAAAGAACAATTTTGATCAAAATATCAATAAAATCAATACCTTTAGAAGGTTTTCTTAACTAAACGACATTGCAATGTAATTATTTGTTATATGCTTTGGGCACAAATCGATAGTGTGATCCAAACCTTTCAAAAGCCGCTTTGTCCAGCATTTCCCTGTGTTTGGGGTGAGCTATGGAAATAAGCAGTTTGGCCCGTTCCTGCATTGTTTTACCGTAGAGGTTTACTACGCCGTGCTCAGTCGCAACCCAATGGATATTAGCCCTTGTTGAGACAACCCCGGAACCTTCAATCAAGGTAGGCGATATTTTGGACATCCCCTTTTCCGTAACTGAAGGCATTGCGATGATCGGACGGCCATTTTTCGAATAACCTGCCCCTCGAATAAAGTCAATCTGTCCTCCCACACCGGAATAGTGTTTGGTACCTATTGAATCGGCACAAACCTGTCCGGTCAGATCGATGGCCAGTGCAGCATTGATGGCAGTAACATGGTCAAGTTTACGAATTACTGCAACACTATTGGTATGGGCAACGTCCATCATGGCAACCATGGGATTATCATCCACAAAATCATAAAGGGCTTTGGACCCCATCAGGAATGAGGCAACCATTTTACCTTTGTCAAAGTTTTTCAATCTTCCGGTTACGACCCCTTTCTCGACCAAAGGTAGTATTCCGTCCGAAAACATCTCGGTATGGACCCCTAAATCTTTGTGGTTGCCCAATTGGGCCAAAACAGCGTTGGGTATTCCTCCGATCCCCATTTGAAGGCATGCGCCATCCTCCACCAAAGTGGCCACATTTTTGCCAATGGCAATCTCAATTGGGGAAAGCGGGGCTGGATCATGGGCATACAATGGGGAATTATCTTCAACAAAATAATCGATCATATTGATGCTGATCTGGGCATCCCCCCAGGTCCTGGGTACATTGGGATTGATTAAGGCAATAACCGTATCGGCACATTCAACTGCTGCAAGGGTTGCATCTACCGATGTTCCCAGGGATACAAATCCATGCTTGTCAGGAAGAGAAACCATAATCATGGCAACATTCACCTTAAGGTATCCATCCCGTATCAATTTTTGTGTTTCACTCAGAAATACAGGAACATAATCTGCATATCCTGCCTGGGTCTGTTTGCGAAGGTTGCCGCCGACAAAGAACTGTTGTGAATCGAAGATACCTTCGAATTCGGGATTGGCATATTCAACAGCCCCTTCGATGTGAATGTGCTGGATCTTGACATCATAGATTTCACCAGCTCTTCCACGTTCCACCATGGCCCTGATTAGCTTGTGCGGTGTGACGGCTACACTGCTTAAATGAACGCGATCGCCACTTTTGATCATTTTAACTGCTTCTTCGGCAGTCACATACCTGATTTGACTCATTTTTAATACTTTACATTTTTTTCAAACGATGGCAAAAGTAGTATTATTCATTTCCTGAGACATATTTAGATCTGCATTGAGACGAATATTTAATATAAAATTGACCTTTAGCATGAATATCACTCAGTCGTTTCATGAAAACTTTGAAATTTAGAAGAGAACCTTTTATTCACTCCAACATCATTATTGCAGGTAATCCGGCACACCCTCTGAAAGTGATTAACGGGCTGCTGGCGCTAACGGGAAGGGAATGAAGAAGGACGGAGACGACTAGGATGACTGGGATGACTGGGACGAGGGGAAGATGATAAGATGTGAAATAAGTCCGGCGGAGTGTCGTATTTACGGAAAATCAAAATAGTTGCTATATTCCCAAAATGATGGAGGGTTCAATATTGAGTATTTTACTGATATTTCGCGCTATTTTTAGTGTTGGTTCACTTTTCCCTGTAAGATACTCACTCACACGAGAGGGTGATACGCCTAATTTTTTTTGCAATTAAGTTCAATCTTTTCCAAAGGATACCAATAGGTCTTCCTTATGATCGCATGTTGTGTACTTTCGTCGTTATCAAGATTCATAAAATCAATAATCCGGTCATCTTTTGGAAACAGACTATGGCAGTAACGGGGAACTAACGTATCAGGGACTATTCCAATTAAATCAGTACCTGAAATCATGTTAACGATTTCTTCGGCATCGCTCAATTCAAAAGGAATATCGTTTTCATACAGGGCAACCGCCATCCGTACGGTTTCTTCCACCCTGCTGATACTAGGGCCGGCCAAACGGATGCTCCATTTACCATCTTTAGGTGAAGCAAACAGAGAGATATGGGTTGAATTGCCTCCCCTGCAAATCTCCCATGGGTGAGCACCTTGCACACAATCGCTGTGGAACCATTCAGAAAAAGCCATTGGCGAATCTGCGGCAATATCCCTCAACCCGGCATCACGGCCATCAGCCATGCTCAAATATTTTTCGCGGGAAGAGAGGGTCTTGTTTTGGTCTTTAAAATAGCCATTTGCATCGTAGCAAATTTCGCAAATCCTGTAAAACTCGTTGGCCGTCATTTCATGCAAAAGAGTCGATTCCTTATCTTTTATCCAAATCAATGCTTGTTTCAGCTTTTCTATTAAATCTTGACCCAGAGCAATATCCGGACGAAAAGATTCCTCTCCAAGTATATCCCAAAAGTCTTGTCGCCTGATGCGGCCAAGCCTTTTCGTGAAAGGAAGGTTTTGCAGAATATAAAGATTATAGGAAAATATATCATTCTTGAGCTTTTCGGTTTCATCATTTATTCTTTCCAATAACCATTCAAGGAAACGTTGAATATACTCCAGGTTCAAACCTGGTTTACTGTCCGGAATCTCAGAATTTATATCAATTGAATAGATCAGCTTTCCATCAAAATAAAAATACAGATCATCCTTGTATCTTGCGGTTTGGAATTGATACCATTTTGCCTTCGCAGGATAATAGGCTTTCCAAAGTTGTTCAAAATCATCCGGACTTTCGACCTCACCGCACTCTTTGTATTCTTCATAATCGCCGAAAGCTTCCAGCGGTCCTCTCTCCACTTCAATCCAAATATGCCTGACATCGTCGTCACCAATAGGTTTTACATAGCTAAACAGTTCGTATATTTCCTTTAACTTAAGGTAAATACTACTCGATGTCAAATCCATCTCCGGACTTAAATTACTGATAACCGAATCAATTTGAGGTGCAAATAGTTCATTTTCCCTTTTCATCTGTTTATAATTTTGTTTTTCAGTTGCCAGATGGAATACCCACATAATCATTTTCGGTTGGTCCCGACATGTCGGGATGGGTATTTCATTTGTTTGTGATTTTGTTTTTTAATCCCGCACGTGCGGGATGGAACACCCGATCCGCCAGCTGGCGGATTAGCCTGCGTGTGGAAGATTTTTTTATAGTCGTTTCATTTGTAAATAATTTGTTTTTTAATTGCCAAATGGAATAGCCCTGAGATTATTTTCATCACGATTGATGATTGTCAAATCATGGCCATTTCATCGTATAAGTTTATAATGAATAACAAGTTACAAATATTCAAATGACTATTTGGAAAACTGCAATACTATGGGTTTAAATATATTCTCCGGAAAAATTCCTGATCAAACGGGTTCAACCAAAAAAATTGCAACGAAATTTCAGGATATGCTTCTGCAAATAACTTGTATTTATTCAATTTCACCTGGTTGTTATCATATTTCACCTCAATGGCCTTAATTCTGTCAATATCTGAAAGTACAAAATCAACTTCATTCCCTCCACTGGTGCGCCAATATTGAATCGAATCTATACCTATTTTATCCGCAAATATTCTAAAAACGGTGTTTTCCCATAATTCACCTTTGTCTGTTCTTACCGCCATTGGTTGAAAATTATTCAACAGGCAGTTTCTTAATCCGGTGTCAAGCAAAAATACTTTGGGCATCTTAATCAGTTCTTTCCTTAAATTCCGGAAAAATGGCTTTATAAGTGCGATGTGAAAGCACTTCTGCATGATGGTAAGAAAGTTATCCACCGTTTCATTTTTTATGCGTAAGGTAGATGAAAGTTCATTGACATTGACTATACTGCCTGTTTGACCCGCTAAAATCCTGAAAAGGTTGTAAAATGCTGTTTCGTTAATGACACCAGACTCCAAAATATCCCGTTTAACGAAGGAGTCCCTGATCTCTCTCAAACGATTCATCTTCTCCTGCTTATCGGGTTCTGTGACAATCGCCGGATAACCTCCATATAGCATATACGATTCCCATTCAACACGAAGGTAATCTATTAGCGTACTTTTGAAATCCCTGTTTTTAAGCAAATGATCCTTTTCTTCCCTGAGTTCTGATTTGCCGCTTAATGCAAGGTACTCATCAAATGAGCAGGTATACAACTGAAATATTTTTTTCCTTCCTGCAAGCGAATCCCTGAACTGATTGTCAATGTAAAAGGCACTGCTTCCAGTTGCCACCACTTTAATTTGTGCTGAATGTTCATCATATAGAAGTTTCAGAAAATTGGAAGGATCATCAAGGTATTGTATCTCATCCATCAGGGCCACTGTTTTTCTATTCGGTTCCGGTATGAATTTCAATAAGTTCAGAGGATTTTCGTTCAATTCCGCAAGTATTGTTTTATTTTCAAGATTCAGAAATACGACAGGGATTTCCATTTTCTTGCAATAAACCTCCAACTGTTTCAACAGGGTTGATTTTCCGGTTTGCCGTGCCCCGGTGATGATGGAATATTCTTTTTTCAAAAGATGGCCCTGTAAATCTTCGAATAGCTTCCTGCGTATCATTACTTTTAAATTTGCAGCAAAAATAAGAAGATTTGATTACAAATACAAGTGATGGGGTATAATATCGGATATTTTTCCCTGCGCAGGGTATAATTTATCGGATATTTCACACCCTACATGGAGCAAAATATTTAAAATACAGATAATATATTAGCTGTATTTAATATTTATAGCTATATTTGGATAATATTTTAACCAAAAAAATGTATTCATTAGAACCAACGCCACTGAAGGTAAGTAAAGCGCTGGCCGAAAGACACCGCTCCTTGCGAAAGCAACTAAAAATGTCGCAGGAAGAGATAGCCGAACGTTCGGGCGTATCCCTGGGCAGTTTAAAGCGTTTTGAAAACACCGGAAAAATATCGCTGGATTCGCTGCTGAAACTGATGCACCTTTTAGGACGGTTGAATGAATTTGACAACCTCCTGCTTGTAAAGGAAAACCCTGATGATATTAAAAAATTATTTAAAGATTAAGCAATAACCAATGGCCGGTATCAATAAATTGTTCGTATCGCTGCTTCTCGGAGGAAACAGCCTTGAAGTTGGGGTGATGGCTGCATACGCACACCGCTTCTGGTATCATGCATGACAACTTCAGGATGAGTACAATGGACTACGGGCATTTGATGGATTGCGCTTTCCGTCTGGAAAAGCACGTGAAAGCCTATGAAAAGTGTTTCAAGCTGGCTGCATTTAACGTGTATTCGCATAACCGAGATGACCACAGCAAGAATTTTTCTTTCCTAATGAACGCCAAAGGAGAATGGCAGTTTGCCCCGGCCTACGATCTTACCTTCTCGTATTCCGGATATGGGTTTCACAGTACCATGATAGCCGGGGAAAGTAAAAATCCGGGACGAAAGGAGCTTATGAAACTGGCCACACATTTCGGGTTGAAAAATGCAGGCTCCATAATCGAAGAGGTTCAGGAGGCCATAAGCCAATGGGGCGCAATTGCCTATGAATATGGCATTACCAAAGAAACAAAGAATAATATTCAAACAGCGATGGATAAGATCAGGGATTAAGGAAATTACGCTTATTGACATGATTATAGGGGCTGATTATCAGGGCATCAAGCAAATGAATTTGATTGATTTTCTTTTGGTTGAACTGTAATTTTATCATTCTTTATGTATAAGAAAAATATTGAATACATTGAACCGGCCAGTATGAGGCAGAGTCTTCCGTATGATTATTTACCATTTTATTCCCTATGTTCCTGTGATCATTTCAAGTTATCCGGACTTCGATTTGTTTGCCTGAAAAGTATTTGTTTTCGATACCCTGAACTCTTGCAAACTTTGGCATCCATTAAATGATAAACCGCCGAGAGGAGAATATCCGTTCCTTTGACCTGAAAACCAAAATCAAAAGTTTTTACAACTTCAGCATCTAGCGGGATATCAATATCAGAACCCCCTTCATGTCCAAGCAGCAAGGGGCCATAGAACAACCTGACATATCCGGGTTTGGTATGCGATACATTTGCCACCTGTTCTATTCCCAAATTCATAACAAAAGAGTATTCGATCGTATCGCCAGCCTGAATCTGCAATGAAGCTGCTGCGAACCCGTTTATAATTTGAAATTCAACGGGATTATGGTTTTTTGAAACTACCGGACTGTGGACCCAGGATGGGACGAAGAACTTCAGGTTTATCTGAACCGGCTTTTTCAAACTTTCGATGCTTAAAAGAACCTTGTTCCCAAACGGATATTTGGTTTGTTGACTGATCGCAACAGGAGTGCCATCTAAGATAAAACTGATCGAACCGGAGTTGAAAGACGGGATAATAAGGCTATTCCCTTGTGTAAAGTAGCTGTATTGAACGGCCCTGGCCAATCCTTCGCCACCACGCATGGTGCAACACCAGAAAGCTTCATCGGCTTTGACGGACAGAAAATTATCGACCGGTCCGGGACAGTTGTCGCAACCAAAGCCGCCATTTGACCGCTGCGCATGTCCGATCGCATTGTAATAAATCAACTGGGCATCTTCGAGATAAGCCGGCGACCGGGTATGTTGCCACAACTGAACGGAGAGCAGGTAAGAATCAACGATAGCGCAGGGTTCGGTCCACTCCGGGCGTTCAAACCAATTGTAATTCTCATAATTTTCGGTTATGGCTTGTTCCCTGTAGAGCTGGTAACGTTTCTCCACCTCGGGCAACAATTCTTTTTGCCCGGTAATCTCATAATACCTCAGGGCAGCGCGCAAGCCGGTAAGGGTGGCATGTGTCTGGGCCTTTATCCCAACCAGGTCCATTTCAAAAAACCGGTTCATCATCTCGTCAATCAGCGCTTTCAACTGTGCAAAAGGAAACAGACCGTATGCCTGTACAACCCCGTCCATAAAAATAAAATCGCAACCTACATCAGAAGACAACTTCCAGTTGTGGACCACACTGGTTGAAGAACCTGACATCCCGCCTGTGCCAGCAAGACGTTCTTCAGGGCTGATCGGGTAATTCTTATGATGGCCTTTGGTAGGCAAAGCAAGGTTTTTAATGATGCCTTTGATATAATTTTCCACTTTAGGATCTTTTTCCCACTGGTAGTATTCGCACAGGCCTCGCAACAACCAGCCATGACCGGAAAGCTGCTGCTCATCAAGCGTATCGCGCTGAACAGGTCCCAGATAACCTTTCTTATTGAGCTTTTCGGGCAAAATGCGGATCATTTCCTCCAAATACAGCGGTGTCCGGTGAGTTGCCTGGGCTTCGAGCACTAGTCCCAGGATGGTGCGGCCTTCCTTATCACCGGGCCATCCTGCTGAAGTAGCATGGTGTTGCTTTGGAAAAACATTCTCCGGATAGTAAATATCTGTTTCCAACCTGTCAAAGTTCTTCATGGCACGCCGGAGCAGTTCCCCTTGCAAATAAACCTGATCAAAACCAACCGGGCGGAGGGTTGAATCAGGTGGACGATCCGCCTGGGTACATGATGAAATCACCAACTGCAAAAAGAAAATGTGGGCCAGTGTACAAAGCAGGCCTCCTGTAAGGCGTTGTATACAATTCAGATTTTTCATCAAATAGATATGGGTTTATTTTGTTATCACTTATATACCTGATTTATATTCAATGCATTGTAATACTCTTTAAATTCAGTAATCAGCTTTTTATCTTTTACCGGGTCGAACCCGCAAACTTCCTGAAGTGCAAATTTCATCCCTCTTGACCGGTAATTGTCAAACAAAATATCCGGGGAAGATCGGTGGCCGTTTTCATCGGATGCTTTAAAACAAAAGGCGTAAGCCATTGCTTTAAGAATCATATTGTATTTTATTCCCAGGCTTATTGCCAACCGGATAATACCGACAAAACGGTCATCCGGTCCCAGCTTTCGCGGACGGTCCTGCCCAACCCGAAAGATGGTGTCCTTCAGTGCCTTGTTGCGGAACCTGAACAACAAATCATCGATATGGATTTTCAAATCCTCCATTGAAAAATCGTTGGGATAAAGTGTTAGTAAAATGGTTGCAGCCTGATTCATTACCTCTTTCGCAAACCGATAAACCGTAGGATCATCCAACACTTCATAAACATACCTGGCCTTTGGATATTTATAAGCCCCGTAGTAGGCCGCTGTGGCATGCCCCAGGTTATGGATAAATGCCTTCCGGTCGACCCATGCCTTGATGTTTTCCTTGGGTGCCAGTCCTTTCACATCGGGGATAGCGCCTTTAAATCCTTTTTTGTCCAAGATCAGGTTATTGTACGGTTCAGCATAGACCATCAGCGGGTCACGCTCAAGATCAACCTGCGACATGATGGGAACCATTTTGCCGATGCTGGTCTCAACCAAACCGACCAACCTGTCAAGCGGATAATCTGCGGGCAGGTAGGAGGAAAGTTTTTCATGTATAAATTCACCAGCCGAGCGCATGTTTTCTGCGATAATGATATCCAACGGACGGTCTGGCGTTGACTGATAACGCAGTTTCAGCCCTTCTCCAATCAGTGGGATTACTTTCTCCAACGCATTTTTACCAACAGAAATAGCCAATATGGATGCCCGGGAGACTTCCCTGGCTACATTTGCCTGGTCCAATCCTGAAACAGCTCTTACATTGGGAATAAGAAGGGTTTCCTCTTTTTCGCCTTTGATCACTACAGGATAACTTTTTCGATGGTTTAATGTGTGAACTATATCAAGGTCAACATCAGAGAAAACCACTTCATAACCTGAAAGGCCAAACAGTTGCCCGATAAACGACCGGCCAATCTTTCCGGCGCCAAAGATCAGGATTGATTTATTCTCCATGGCTGATCTGCTTTTTGTATTGTTCGTAATAAGGAACAATTGATTTTCTTTTGCTCGAACTGTAATTTTAACATTTAATTTATATGAAAAATATTTTATCTATCTGCACAATGTTAAATTTATTCGAAAAGTTATGCAAGAAAGGAGTATCAATAGTTAGTTAATTTAAAGTGACAATTTTGCCATAATCCAATAGTAATTAAACACTTATGATTTAACTTGATGTCCTTTAAGTGAATAATAAAGTATGAAAAGGAATAATGGGATTGGGGCAAAAAAACCAACCGACATTGTATAATGATCAGATATCCATCCCATTAACGGAGGAAATAAGGCTCCACCTACTACTGCCATAACGATAAAGGAGGCTGCTTTTTTAGTTTTCGGTCCCAAGTCCTTTATTCCTAGGGCAAAAATAGTCGGGTACATGATTGACATGAAGAAAAATACAGCATAAAGTGCGATGAGCGAAAACCATCCCATATTCAGGCTAACAACAGGTAACAACAAGATACACAATCCTGAGTAGATTGCCAATATTCGGGCAGGTTTAATAAATCCCATAATATAACTTCCAGACATACGTCCGATCATAAATAGTGCAAATCCAATGGACAAGAAATAGGGGCCATTTTTAACATCGAAATGAGGATTCTGATTTTCGTCGGTAACAAAGTTAATCAGATAGCTGAAAACGCCGGTTTGAGCTGCCACATAACAGAATTGGGCCATGACGCCCATCACAAAATGGGATTGCCTGTTTAATGGTTTATGAAAAGAAGGCTTGTCTTCAACTCCTGATACATCGATTCCATGTCCTAGCCCAACTTCTTCTTCAGTTATTTCAGGGAGAGGAAGACGCGTAAAAATCAAAGCAACAGTTAATACAACTAATCCGATAATACTTAACGGCAAAATCATGGAAGTGAGTTTCTCCCCCGCAATAGTACTTTGAGTTCCATAAATGTATAAACCAATGAGTGGGCCTATGACCCACGCCAGCCCATTAAATGATTGAGAAAAATTAATTCGCTGAGCCGCTGATTCCTTGGGGCCAAGTTTTGTAGTATAAGGGTTTGCAGCCGTTTCGAGTGTTGCCAAACCGCATCCAAGGATAAACAAACAGGTAAGAAAGATCCAAAAAGACTCAAATGAAGTTGTCCCTGCAATTAGAAATGCCCCCACTGCGAAAAGTGACAATCCTAAAATTATACCTTTTTTATATCCGAACCTTCGCATGAAATATCCGGCTGGCAAGGCCATACAAAAATAAGCTCCGTAAAGAGAAAACTGGATAAAACTTGATTGCCATTTCTTCAAATGCAGGATCTGCTGAAAATGTTTATCCAAAGTATCAATCATTCCATGTGCTATTCCCCAAAGGAAAAACAGGGATGTTATCAATATAAAAGGTAACAGGAACTCTTTCGTAGTAAGTTTGTGCTTGTTGGTCATTGTTAGAATTTTATTTGGTTAAAGATTTTTAAAAAATTTAACGTGCAAAAATAAATGAAAACCCAAATCAGCAGCATTTGCAAAACCAGTTTCATAAGCTCTTTGACCGCGAAGGTTGCTATGAAGTTGTTTTTTGTCCACGAGTTAAATTTGCAGAAACAAACAGCACGAGAACCAGTACTATAATTCGTTCCTGATTTTGTCACCTCAATTAAGGTAATGATTAAACTGGAATCCTCTTCTTTGAAATCCGGTAATCCGTTGCCCGTAAAAACAAAATCAACAATAGGCTGCGGATTTTGAAGGCTATGCGGGTGGAGTCCAACTCCCGGCTTGTGTATTACCTGCTCTTTTCTTATTTTTTGTTCAAACAGTGGCGTATTTTCAGAAAAAGGTACAACATCGTCTACATCACCTACCACATGGAGCATCGGGAATCCCGCTTTTCGACGTTTCATCAAATTTTTATAATTTAAACCTAATTTATATCCTTAATTTATTTAATGACCATTCTGGATCAGCTGTTCTCCGATGTAGCTTCCATAACTGGTAATACAAAAAGAGGCAATAAGAGTTAATAAGCCAATAATCAGAACAATATTTGTTTTGGGTTTAACACTTTTCCATTCTTTCATCAATACACCAACAATGTAACTAAAGAAAATCAGCATCGACATGTGGAGCACCCAACTGGCAAACTGAAAGTTGCCCATCTTAACGTGGCCCAATCCATAAAAGAAGAATTGAGAACACCAGAGTGTCCCTGCCAGAGCTGACCAAATCCAGTTCCGGAATATCACTTTGCCTGGCATATCTTTTTGGGGAAGGAACTCCTTCAAAGTACCTTTCCGGATACCAGCCACGATAAACCAAATGAAGTTTACCACAAAGCATCCAGATGTTGAGATGATCATTTTGGCATTGCCTTGAAAATTGCCAGCCCCGTTTTGTGCCGCCATATCGGCGATGGGCTGACCATATTCGAGCGAAAGGTTAAAAACTCCGGAAAGTACCCCGGCAACTATGGTAAGGAGGAGCCCAATGGTCATGTTAAATCCGGCCTTATCCATATTTATAGCATTCAGATCCTTCTCCTTTTTAAACCCGGCCCATCCGCAAAAAACCACTCCAAGAACGGAAAGGATCATCCCTGTCAGGACAATTTCACCGCCCGGTTTTGTAAAGAATGTACCTAATCCGCCGAAAACTATCAAGGGGAAAATAGTGCCCAATACTGCTGAAATACCAATCGCCAGTGTATAGGTCAATGAGTACCCGATATGATTAATGGCTTTACCAAACGACATTCCCCCAAACCCATAGGCGCCACCTAAAAGGAAAGCAACCCAAAATGGTTTCGACGGCGCATTGTACAAAATAGTAAAAAAGCCGGGCACTGTTAACCAACCTACCATTAGAGGCATAATTACCCAGGCAAACAATGCCTGTGCAAGCCAGAAAGTACCCCACGACCACTTTCTGATTTGTGTGCCGGGTAAATAACAGCTAGC
>JALOCD010000027.1 GCA_023228025.1 Prolixibacteraceae bacterium
TGCCGGCTAAAGGCCAAACCTCTTTTTCGACCGCTGCGACTTCCTCCAGGCCTGTTACCCTCAATGAGATTGATCTTTTGGAACTTCCGCGTATAGATACCGGTAATGCTGAGTTCAACAGGGTATTGGGTGGCGGAATGGTTCCCGGCGGACTGATCCTGCTGGGCGGTGAGCCCGGTATTGGAAAGTCGACCCTCGTGATGCAGATTGCGCTGCAGTTGCACCGTAAAAAAGTTCTTTATATCTCGGGAGAAGAGAGTCTGCAACAGCTGAAGATGAGGGCTGAGCGGTTGGATGGCGAGAATCCCACCTGCCTTTTCCTGTGCGAAACTGTTCTGGAATCAGTCCTTCTGCACATAGACAGGGAATCGCCAGACCTTGTGATCATCGACTCCATTCAAACAGTCAGCAGCGAGGCCATTGAGTCGACTGCAGGCAGCGTTACCCAGATCAGGGAGTGCACCATTGCCATCATGAAACTGGCAAAGTTCAGAAATATCGCCGTGATCCTGATCGGCCATATCAACAAGGAGGGCAGTCTTGCAGGGCCCAAAGTCCTGGAACACATTGTCGATACCGTATTGCAGTTCGAAGGGGACAGAAACCATCTTTACAGGATTATCAGATCTGTCAAAAACAGGTTTGGCTCCACTTCGGAGCTCGGAATATATGAAATGCAGCAATCGGGTTTGCGTGAGGTCAGCAATCCGTCCGAAATGTTGCTCTCGTCGCACAATGAAGGGCTGAGCGGCACATCAACAGCCGCTGCTATCGAGGGAATGCGTTCATTTTTAATAGAGGTACAGGCGCTGGTAGGCTCCGCAGCGTATGGCACGCCACAACGTTCCGCAACCGGATTTGACCTGAGAAGGATGAACATGCTGTTGGCTGTTCTTGAGAAGCGGGCCGGATTCAAACTTATGGTCAAGGATGTCTTTCTCAACATTGCCGGGGGGCTAAAAGTGGATGATCCGGCCATGGATTTGGCGGTGATATGTGCCATCCTCTCCTCCAATTTTGATGTTGCCATCGACAAGGGAATTGCCTTCTCAGGCGAGATCGGATTAACCGGCGAGATAAGGCCCGTTGGCCGGGTAGAGCAACGAATTGCGGAGGCCCAGAAACTGGGATTTAAGGAGATTTATATCTCTAAATACAACAAAGGGGTAGACTTCTCCCGTTTTGAAATTAAAATCCACCAGATCGAGCGTGTGGAGAAACTGGTCAATACCCTGTTTGGCAAGAGTTGAAAGTTGAAAGTTGAAAGTGGAAAGTTATAAAAGTGGATGGAAATTTTCATCAACTCTCAACTTTCCACTTTCCACTCTCAACTTTTTAGTACTCCCAAAGATCCTGCTCGTAATTGAATATCGAGTTTTTTATCCTTTCAGATTCTTGCGAAGCGTATTCATCGGAGGCATAGTCCAGCACTGCACGGTTGTCGTAGGTATTCTCCTCTTTGACGATGTAGCCGTCGAACTGTCTGATCAGGAATAGATCATCAAAACTGAAATTTCTCGCCCCATTTCTGGCATTGAGCGACTCATTTTTAGCGAGAAGAGGCCTGATTTCAGGATAGAAAACCCAAAAGAGTTTTTTCCTGAGTGTCACTTCCTGGTTCACATCCTCATCACGATAGTAGAGACGGATAGGGCATAGACCCAATATTCTGACCTGAAGGGTTGATTTTTGTTTGTCAAAATACCAAATTTCCTTAATAAGCAATTGTTTTACCTCCTCGGTAGGTATCTCCTGCTGCACTTTTACATCTTCCATCTGACCGGTTTCGAAGTTCCTCCGTTGGACCGTTTTGGTTGTGGCGCCAAATTGTGCTTTCACCTGATCATAGCTAACAGGAACGGCAAACTCATTTTCATCGTTGGCAGGAGGATCAAAGGCAGGAAAGGTATTGTCCTTGATCCCTTTCAAAAGGAGGTTAATCAGGTTAAAACGGCCTTGAATTTCTGTTTTGGGGAAGTAGAATGGCTGGTTCATCTTCTCGCGCATGTCGATTAACCTCCAAACGGTCTTGGACCAGGCCACATCCGCTTCCCTAACATCTGGAAGAGGAGCTGGTTTACGATCAAGATTGCTCTTCTTCTCGTATAGGCCGGCATTCCTGTTGATAACCAAATTCTCAATACCTTGACCCATCAGGGTACTGTAGGCTGAAGCGCTGGTTAAAAAAATCAATAAGAAAAACAATTTACGTCTCATCGCTAATTAATTTTAAAACTGATCGCGGATAGGTTTCTTGTCAGTCCGTCATCACCTTTGGCAACGATGTTGTCGATGTAAAGGCGGTCACCACGGGTCAGTCTATTAAATACATCCCTCTGTTCCTGTGTAAATTTTGCACCAGTGGCATGTTTTTCCACAACAAATCCCCCCTTTGAAGTAGAAACGTCAAAAGAGAGTACCTGAAATTTCATTTCGAAATCAAATTCCGGAATATCTGCATAAACGCCTGTTTCACCGTTTAGTTCATTCCTCGAAATATTTCCGGCGTTCTTACCTGCAACAGTTGCGATAGGATTGGGAACGCGCTTTACCCTGAACTCCATTGTACCAATCTGTTTGACAATTTTGTCAACAGTGGCGCTTACTGTAATATAGGATTTTTCTGTAAGCTTCTCCGGATAGGCAAGGAAACCATCACCAGACTTATCAATGTGTCCGTTTTTCATGGTCACACTTATGTCCCTGGAAGAAATTCCGGGTACGGAAATTGAAATCGGATTGGGAAGTCCAAAGTAAAGAATATTCATCTTGGTCGGAGAAACTGTCATGGAAGGCTTTGCTACCTGGTACTCCTGCTGGAAAGGATATTGAACAATTTGTCCGTTGGGATTTTTGAAATTGATAATACCTTTCCAGACGAAGGTGCCTTCTGCTCCGGCAGTTGCCTTGTACAATCCGGCGTTTTCCCCCGGGATAATGGGCAATTTACTACCGTTGACAATAATATCAGGTACAGCAGTGGTATCGATGGCAGAGATGAAAACCTTCGCCTCGTATACATCCCCTTGAAGGACATAATTGGACTTCGCGATGACCTGGGCCTTCAGATTGTTGAATTTGAAGGAGGAGGCATCGATCTTCGTGTAGAAATAGTTGATGACATCCGATTCAGTATTCCGGATGTCACTTTGCAATTTTGACATCAAAGTAACTACAGCAATCAATGGATATCCCTGAAATTTGTTACTCTCCCAGGAAGGTGTACTTCCCTCTTTGGAGGGAGGATTCGAAGTGTCGAGACTCTTGCTGATGGAGTTGATCAAAGAGGTTTGGCTTGGGTCAATGTTGGAAAGCAGAAAGGAACGATAATCTTCCACTGCCTTTTTTAGCAAAGCCCCATTTTTCTTGGTCATCATCACCTCTTCGGCATATTGCAGGTCTTCCTTGTTGACGATACTATCGATTCTTCCGTTAGGGCCATCTGCTTTCTTCACAATCATCTCCTTAAAGTGGGTGATGTAATTGTACAAAGTGTCGGTGCGCTCTTTGATCTTCAAGACGGTACGGTTCAATTCTCCCACTTTTTCTGGATTCTCGTGGGCCGCACTGTTGAAGTCGCTGTATACGCTTCGATTTTGGCTATTGACGTTATCGATCGTCTCCATGATTCCCTTGTCAACCAACTCAAATGCATCCACTACTGATTTGTCGACATTGAGTGCAAGCATTGCCGTCAGGACCAGGTACATCAGGCTGATCATTCGTTGCCGGGGCGTTTCCGGACAGTTTTTTACTCCCATAAGGGTTGCGAGTTAATTGGATTAACCTTTTATATTCATAGCGCCCAGCATATTGCCATAAACCTGGTTCAGCGCCTCCAGATTCTTGTTCATTCGCTCGGTCAGTTGATGGTATTTCTTAGCCTCCTCCAATGTTCCGGTCACCAATTGTTGTAATCCCGCTTGGTCTACCACACTTTTTGCCGCAGACTCAGTCAGTTTTTTAACATTTTGCAGATGGAGCTCATAGGATGAGTTAAGAGAGGCCAAACTGGAATTCATCTTGGAAATCTCTCCTGAGTAATGTTTTGAATTTTCGCTGAGCGATGAGAAATCTTTTTGAACGGAGTCGGTAAACTCCTTGTATGAGGAGGATAGCTTCTCACTTGTGGAAGCAAGCTGATGATTAATTTTTTTCGTGGAATCGGTGAACGATTCTGCCATCTCTTTTGACGAAGTTGATATCAGCTTCGAGGAGTGCTCGTAGCTGTGTACCAAATCGCCGAGGGAGTGTTCGACTGCCTGGGTGGCCTTGTTGTTCACTTCCGTGAAGGTATTCATCGAAAGTGAAGCACTTCCCAGATTGCGTACATACATTTCAGTCGCAAGGGTGGCGCTTGAAATTTCAGAAATACCTTTGGCCGTGTTGGTCAAATCCTGTAGGCCTTTTTTGAGTTTGGACAGCATGTCAGGGGTGATTTCTGCTTTTTCAAGCATTTCATCCAAACTACCGGTTGCAGATTTGGCAGAAAGATCGAGCTCTTCGTCAAATTCGTAATCGGGGTTTAATTGCGGATAGACCTTGGTCCAGTCCGGAATTTCAACCATAGGTTCAAAGCAGATAGAAAGAAGATCAATGCTTCGCATGACATTCCGATCATGAGCATATAACTTCCACCGGTCCAATGTTCCAATTTGAATAAGGCTCCCAACAGTACGACGGATGCGCCGATGCTGTAGAAGTAATTCATGGTGGACCTCCATTTGTGAGAGTGTGTTAATTCAGCTAATCCCATAAGTATATTTGTTTTTCAGTAAGGGTTAAAATTCATCACCAAATGAGGAACGGACACATCTGAAACCAACATACGATTTTGCAGTATCCTGGTATTCAAAAGTGCGGGTACCAACCTGGATGTAATAAGCAATATCTTTCCATGAGCCTCCCCTGATCACCTTCCGCTTCATGGTTGGCGGATCGTCGGAGAGGGCATTGTATTCAAAATTCGGATTCATGTCGTGCATGAAATTGTATGTGGATTCGTCGTATGCGGTAATGGTCCATTCCGCCACATTCCCGGCCATATCGTACAATCCGTACCCATTTGGTTCATAGGTGGCAACTTTGATGGAAGCTTTGCCCCCATCATCACTGTAGTTTCCCCGCATGGGTTTAAAGTTGGCCAAAAAGCAACCGGTTTTTGATCGGGTGTAGTAACCTCCCCAGGGATACATTGAATTATCCAATCCACCTCTGGCGGCCAGTTCCCATTCGGCTTCTGTTGGAAGTCGATAATCTTGCACCGCATAATCACCTCTGTTTGAGAGGCTTTGATTCTTTAGGTTCGTCCGCCACATGCAAAAGGCCTTCGCCTGTTTCCAACTGACGCCGACCACGGGATAATCGTCGAACCCGGGATGGGAAAAGTACATTTTTGCCCAGGGTTCGTTGAACGCGTAAGTAAAATCGCGGATCCAGACCAGGGTATCAGGGTAGATGTTGACCATATCGGACATAACAAAGTTCGCCCGATTTTGAATCGGACTGACTTGCCCTTTCAAATCAACGATGCTGCCGGTATAAGCTTGCTTGGTAAAGTCGTAAGAATTTTGGCGACGGGCAGCTTGCTGCAGGTCTACCCAATAATAATTGTAGTTCAGCTTCCTGACATCCAGCTCCTTTTTGCCGAATATCCTTTCGCTTTTGTCATAATAAAGTTGTTCCAGCTCGGGTATGTATTCCGCTTTCCGCCAGTTGAGCCTAACATCCCAATCAAGGATGACAGGGTCAATGGGATCGCCTCTTCTGGTAGTTGTGGGTTTAAACTCAGGAAATTTTTGAGATAACAAATCCCTTGCGATGGAATCCCTTACCCAATAGACAAACTGACGGTATTCATTGTTGGTAATTTCAGTATCGTCCATCCAGAAGGTGGCCAGGTCAACCGTACGGGTTGGTGATGTTGCGCCTGTAATATCCTGGTCAGAAGGCCCCATGTTGAAGCTTCTGCCTGGAATCAGTACCATTCCAAGAGGGGTAGGTTCAAGGTATTTGCCCCTTTTTTGCACCCCCACCAATTCACCGTTGCCGGAATTATGACATCCGGAAACCAGCAGTATGACTGACACGCTGCCATAAGCAAACAATCGTTTTATCGTTCGACTCATATTTTGTGAACCAATTTTTTCCATTCCAAAGTTATAAAAACCTTACACTTTTGGTTTTTTGACCTCTATTTTTATTTATAAGAACAGCGTAAGAGACAAAAAGTTCATGAGAACCAGAGTTATAACGTGATAAAACAGAAGTACTCATATCGTAAGAATAGCCTATTTTTAATCCGTTAAGCATCTCAAATCCCAGAAATACTACTGCCGCATCTCTAAATCTGTACCCAATTCCTCCCCAAAACCGCTTATTGTACCGAAGCAACAGGTCCAAATCCAATTGGGAAGTCGTACCTGTTGTTTTAAGTAAGAACGATGGTTGAACGAGAAACCGATCGTCGTTCATTTCAAGGTTACAACCTCCCGTACAATAATAATGTCTTCTAAGCGAATACCGACCTTTCTCTTCGAACGCAAATGAGGGCTGGGTAAGGTGCGTCGACGAAAGGGCCAGGTAATATTTTTTATGTTTGTAAAAAAGACCTGCCCCAAAATCTGCCAATACTCCATTTACCTCTTGCTTGGGTAGTGATGGATCTGATCCGTCGATAAGATCACCACCCTGGGAAGCTGACCAGCCCGGACTTAAATTTTTGTTCATCAAGCCAGCAGAAATCCCGCATCCCAACATTCCCTGACCGAGTGGAAACCGATAGGCGTAGTTGATACTGAAAGTGACATTTTTCTCATAACCTATGGCATCTTTCATTACCGTAAAGCCTAGCCCGTCTGCATTTCCTATCAATTTAACAGAACCTTCCGTCTGAAAAACCGTTGTCACGGGCGCCCCCGGAAATCCAACCCATTGCTGCCTGTTGAGCAGCGACAGGTTTATTTCACCCGAATTTCCAGCAACTCCCGGATTAATCATCAAGTGGTTAAACATGTGCTGACTAATCTGCGGATCTTGCTGTGCACTCGCGGCGAATGTACATATATTTAATAAAATCCACAAAAATCCGCGAATTTTCATATTATTCTAGTAGCTTTTGTTGAACGAAGACCACCACCGTTCAGGGATCTCATTTTTGCATGCCTGGCGGTAGTCCTTTTTGGAACAGGGTACTCTTAGGGGAAACAAATCGCAATCCGGCGATGGGACTTCCATCCACCATCTTTTGGAGACCGGATGCTTCAAAAAGGTGACAGGATCCGGAATCCCTTCAACTTGAACAACGAAATGCTGAAAGTCGATCGCTTCATCCTGAGGTATCTCATCAATTTTTCTGGATTTGCCATTCAGGTAATACCAGGCAATTTGGGCAGCCATCATGGCCCCATTACGTTCCGGGTCTTTTTCCGGGGAATAACCAAAAAGGGAAAACCAACCCGGATTGGGAGAAATTCCCGCATACCAGGCAAGCTGACATGCCTCTTCTCCGGTTAATCCATTGGGTGAATTTCTAACCTGCCCGGGCGCTTCGCACAGTTTGAGCGAGCCAAAATCAAAACTTACCAAATCCGTTTCACGAAGGTAGGGCTCCATCTCTTTGATCCTGTTCCGGATTTCACCCAGGGTGAAAAGCATTCCTTTAAACTCTTCAGAATAGGTCTCTTTACTATCCGGGGAGACAAAGAAGGACTGTACAGCCATCGCATTGACAATGGTTTCGCGCGACAGATTGTTCAAAAATACATCGTCAAGGATGGTGTTTTTTTGGGAAAGATTGTCGATACGGTCATCCACCACGGATAAAATGGTGTCATTTTTGTTTATCCCGGCTAGGAGTGGAATTGTAAAGCTCTGATTTCCACCTAATGTGAGCATTGGAATTCCCAGAGAGTGAAGCTCTTCAGCAATCATCCGTACCGCGGCAACCGTATCACTGAACTCCTTGCCTGATTTCACATTACCGAGATCCACGATCCGGAATGGGGCAGAAAACCCGTTGAGCTGATACAACTGCTCCCGAATGGAATCCGGAGCACCTGAAAATGACGCAGATGATGAGGCGCGGTCATCTGTAATACCCAAAATAACCAAATCTGGCAATGCAGAATCATTCCAGGTAGAATTCTTCAAATGTGAACCGAGTTGATCCTTATCACCTGAGAATTTTTTAACAACCGGTAATGATTTAGCTGGTATAATGAGCTCTTTTAGCATAAGTCATAGATTTACCGAAAATATAAAAAACTTTCATCAATATTAGACCAGACAGTTATTTCTACTTCGATTTTTTCTGTTTGGGCTTTTTGAGTTCGGCGTCGATGATCTCTTTGCAAAGCGCGTACGTCAATAGTTCAAGCTTAGTATCCTTTTTAAGCTTTAGATTCTGTTTTTTGTAAGAGATGTATGGCCCCCAGCGTCCCTGAAGGATCCTAATTTCCGAATCCTCGGTAAAGGTTTTTAACAAAGAGTTCGATATTTTTTCGCGTCGCTCAAGAATCAATTCTATTGCCCTGTCAAGAAGTACGGTATATGGGTCGTCAATGCCCTTTTTAAGGGAAACGAAGTTGGAATCGTGCTTCACATAAGGACCAAATTTCCCGATCCCTACGGTTACTTTCTTTCCTTCATATTCTCCCAGCTCCCTTGGAAGGTCAAATAATTTCAGCGCCTGTTCGATGGTGATGGTCTCGATACTCTGGCCCTGTTGCAGACTGGCAAATGCTGGTTTCTCACTTCCATCCTCGGAGGTCTCGCCCAACTGGATGAAGGGGCCGAACCTGCCAATTTTGGCGGAAATGTTTTTACCGGATTTCGGATCTACACCCAGGATCCGCTCACCGCGCGCCCTTTCCGAATTGGCCAGGGCATCTTCAATCTGGCGGTGGAAAGGAAGATAGAAGTCGTCGATCATTTTCTGCCAAACCAGGCCTCCTTCTGCGATCTCGTCAAATTGCTTCTCGACTGTTGCGGTAAAATAGAAATCAACGATCGGTTCGAAGTGTTTCATTAAAAAATCGTTCACGACAAGACCGATGTCCGTTGGGAAAAGTTTGGATTTTTCGGTGCCGGCAATTTCACTCTTCTCTGCACGCTTTATGTTTCCTGCCTTCAGCAAAAGCTGGACGTATGATCGTTCATTGCCTTCCCTGTCTTCCTTGACAACGTAATCCCGTTGCTGGATGGTCGTAATGGTCGGTGCATAGGTAGAAGGCCTGCCAATGCCCAGCTCTTCCAGTTTTTTTACGAGGCTGGCTTCCGTGTATCGCGCAGGTTTTAGGGTAAAACGTTGCAAGGCAAGGATCGATTCAGGCACAAGTTTCTGTTTGACAGCCAAGGGCGGCAGCAATCCTTTCTCCTCATCAGACAGGTTTTCTTCATCGCTGGATTCGAGATATACGCCAAGAAAACCATCAAATTTCAGAACCTCACCGGAGGCTTGAAATCTTTCGGATGTATTTGAGATGTTAATGGTTACGTTCGTACGTTCAAGCTCTGCATCGGCCATTTGGGACGCCAGGGTACGCTTCCATATCAGACTGTACAGTTTCTGCTCTTGCGCGGTGCCTGCTATCTCTTCCTCGAAGAAATCGGTCGGACGGATGGCTTCGTGGGCTTCCTGAGCTCCTTTGGAATTGGTCTTGTAATGACGGATTTTTACATATTTCTCTCCGTACGATTCGGTAATTTTCTTTTTGGCGCTGTTCAGTGCAGTTTGGGAAAGATTGGTGGAATCGGTTCGCATGTAGGTAATCTTTCCTGCCTCGTAAAGCCTTTGGGCCACCGACATGGTCAGCGAAACGGGGAATCCCATTTTTCTGCTTGCCTCCTGTTGAAGGGTGGAGGTGGTAAAGGGTGGAGTCGGGGACTTTTTAGCGGGTTTGGTAACGATGTCGCCTATGACAAATTCTGCCTTGTTGCATTTTTGAAGAAACAATGCGGCATCTTCCTCTTTTTCAAAACGCTCGGAGCATTCTGCTTTTAACAAAGTCTCTTTACCTGATTTCTCGGGTACGATAAACAGTGCCGTAACTTTGAAGTAAGGTATCGATTCGGTATTGGTAATTTCGCGTTCGCGTTCGACAATCAGCCTCACTGCAACTGATTGGACCCGGCCGGCAGAAAGGGATGGTTTTACCTTTTTCCACAATACAGGGGATATTTCGAAGCCGACCAGACGGTCCAGGATCCTGCGCGCCTGTTGTGCATCCACCAGGTCTTTGTTCAGGTGACGGGGATGTTCGATGGCATGGTGAATGGCATCTTTCGTGATTTCGTGAAAGACAATGCGTTTGGTGGTTTTTGGATCCAGTTTCAGCACCTCCATCAAATGCCATGCAATGGACTCTCCTTCCCGGTCCTCGTCCGATGCGATCCAGATGGTTTTGGCTGTTTTTGCATATTTTTTCAATTCAGCCACCACTTTCTTCTTATCTTCAGAAACGATGTAGTTGGGTTGATAGTGGTTGTTCAAATCCACGCCAAAATCCTTCTTGTCGAGATCCCGGATGTGACCGAAACTCGACTTAACCAGATACTCCTTGCCTAAAAATTTTTCAATCGTTTTGGCCTTGGCGGGCGACTCGACGATAACCAGATTTTCTTCCATATTGTGAACCTAATATAACAGGTGACTGCTAAAAAACTTTGCAAATTAACGAAAATCAAAACCTAACTTCCAAGAATTTAATTCATTAAAATTAAAATTTGTCATACATCTCCTTACTGATGATTGAAATTCTGACGGTTAATTGGATCTGGACCTCCTCATTCTATACAAGTTAAGGAAAAATATGGAACTCTCAAAATGAAATTAAAATTCGATCATTATTCCTATGGTGGGGAGGACGGTCCCTGACGAAGTTGCAATACTTTTTAACAAATACCTTGAAGATTCATGGGGATCGGTCAGCGGTTTGCCATTGGGATCGGTCTGCTGGATTAAACTCGGCGGAAGATCTGCCTGGAAGTTATAAGCATTTTGAATGTCTACATAAAGCATCAATGACCATTTTTTATAATAGTATGCTTTATCCACCCGGAGATCCAATTGCTGAAAAGGACCCAATCGTTTTTTATTAAACTGGCTGTAGTCCAAATATCCCCTGCCGTTGGCATCCCAGGCCGTTTTTAAGGAAGACTTTTCCACATCCCATGGAGTATATGGGGAACCGCCTATGTAACGCCACCGGAACCCAAAATCCCAATTTCGCTTTAAGGAGCGTGTGGCATAGATAGTAAAAAGATGACGGTTGTCCCAGGATGATGGGATATATTCGCCCTTTATATCCGTAAATTCACTTCTTACATAGGTATAAGTCAATACCCCCTTGAAACCAGAAAAATCCTTGAATCTGGATAATATTTCAATACCATACGCACGGCCTTTGCCGGTTGATTTAACCTCTTCATCCCCGAAGACTCCAAAATCGGCGCCTTTGCTTGCCAGTGATACAGAATCCCTTACAGAGAAAGGGTAGTGGCTGTAACCTTTAAAAAAACCTTCGACCGACAATTGTGTAGTTGTATTGGGCCGGAAATCAAGTCCGGCAACCAGATGATTGGCCCCAATCATTTGTATCCCATTTTTCATGTTGATCAAAATCCCGTCATCGTTCCGGTAGCCAAGTGTTGTGTATGCAGGCAATTGAAGATATCTCCCGGCATTGATGCTGAAGGAAGTCCTGCTATTAATTTGATAACTGGCCGAAAAACGGGGTGAAAAATTATCCAGAGGATTGGACATTCGGGAAGAGTAACTGTTTCCATCCCCCCTGATCCCCAGGGAAAGAAGTAATCTCTGATTTAGAACATCTTTGTTTAGCTGGCCGAAAAAACCATATTTTACAAAATTTAAACTTGATAAATAGCTAAAAGATTGAACGTTATTTGCAATATATATTTTTTGAAAAGTCTTGTTGTAGTATTTTGCATATTGAAAATCTGCACCGTAAGTGATTTTGAATTTTGTTTTAGACAAATAGAAGTGTTCGAATCTGAACTTTGTTTCACTTTCGCGGGAATCATAATTCAGGGTTAGATTTGCCGGATCCTCCAGGTTGTCATGGTATTTGATCTGACTGTTGTTGAGTGTATTGTGACTTATTATATAGGTATTGTATCCGGATACATTGTAATGTTTTAAGACCAGACCCAAAGTGTAGTTCCACTGTTTGTTTTCTGGCAGATAACTCAGTATATAGCGTTGTTGATCCGTTTCGTTGGCTTTCAGATTCAACTTTGAATTATCCAAAGCACCCAATCCGATCAGGGAGAGTTCAGTCTTATCGTCTATTTTTGTCTTTATTTTAAACTGAAAGTCATTGTATGTAGGAAGAAATGGAAGTTTGAGGGCGCTAAACAACAATTGGAGATAAGATCTTCTTACCGAAGCCAGATAAGTGGTTTTTGACGAAAGCGGGCCTTCAGATGAGAAGGCAAGGTCGGATGCTCCCACGGTAGCCCTGAATTTTGGTTTTTCGGTATTGGCAATTTTCTGGGTAAATTCGAGTATAGAACTCAAGGCATTGCCACGGGTGGAAGGGAACGCCCCGGAATAAAAGTTGACCTCCCTGATAAAATCCACGTTGATGATTCCTGCCGGACCACCAGACGCCCCTTGTGTAGCAAAGTGGTTTAGATTCGGTATTTCTACTCCGTCAAGGTAAAATTTATTTTCGCTGGGACCGCCGCCTCTCACAATCACGTCATTTCGGAAAGAGGCAGCAGAGGAGACCCCTGGGAAAGATTGAATTACCTTGGTAATGTCCCTGTTGCCACCAGGGTTTTTCTCAATTTCATCGATGCCAATGGTTCGCAGCGAAGTTGGACTCTCCTCCCGTTTTGGGAAAAAATTAGGTCGAACAGTTACCTCCTCCAGCCGTATCTGATCCTCTTCCAAAGGAACGTTTATGGTGGCACCTGCAGCAAGTGTGATTCGAAATGTTTCGGTGATATAGGTCCTAAAACCGATCGCAGAAACTTTTAACTGGTAAAATCCTGGTTGAATATCTTTTAGTAGAAAATTTCCATTCAGATCGCTGTTGGTCCCATTCACGGAATTTTGAATGACAATGGTAGCAAATTCTACAGGTTCATTGTTCTTAGCATTGTAAACACGACCTTTGAGAATGGAAGATGATTTTTGGGCATGAACTGTACAAACAAAGAAAAGAGCGATAATACAAAGGCTTTTATTCATTCATTTAGAATTTAGGATTTTCTTGGAATAAACGTCTAACATTGTGAGAAAGGTAACAAATTATGCTCAACAAAATCCAAGTTCAATAATTTTTTAACTGGAACATATGTCTTGTGGGACCCAGTAGTAACCTCTCCGCTAAGAACCAAAAAATTGATCAATTCCCCATTCCGGAAAATCCAATTTATAAATAGAAACAATCTAAATTGTATATTTGTTGCCATTCAATTTGTTTAGCAAATCACCATCCTCTATTTTTGAAAGGATATTAAAATAGCAACATTCTTCAATATTAATTAATACCAGTCTGTATGAGTAGTTTCATGAGCGCCTCAATAGGGCGTAAATTTTTCATGAGTATCACAGGGCTCTTCCTGATCTCATTTCTCATCATCCATCTCACTTTGAATCTGTTTTTGACTTTCGATGATTCCGGGACGCTTTTTAACCTGGCTGCCCATTTTATGGCAACCAATCCTTTTATCAGAATCATGGAGCCTCTGCTGTCCCTGGGTTTTGTGATTCATATCATATGGTCCGGATGGATTACACTGGAGAATATGAGGGCACGGCCTCAAAAGTATGAATATGGCGACCAGCAGTTGAGTTGGTGGGCCCCTTCAAAAAACATGTTTATTTTGGGGAGTATGGTCCTGATTTTTTTGGTTATCCATCTAACAAATTTTTATTTGAAGATGAAGTTTACCGGGGATCCGCTGCTGAGCAGTGTAAATATTGATGGCACCGAGATGCACAACGCCTATGCATTGGTTAGCAGCCTGTTTATGAACAAGGGCTACGGCTTGTTGTACATTGCTGGCGGTATTTTGGTAGGTCTTCACATCTCTCATGGATTCTGGAGCGCCTTTCAAACCATTGGTTTCAGCAACCAGGTCTGGCTGAAAAGGCTGAAAGCTGTAGCCGTCACGGTAGGGATCGTCTTCGCCGTTGGATTCTCCTACATCCCAATTTACTTCATGATCAAATTCTAAACTGAACTTCAAAGCTTCCAAGATATGAGCACACTGAATTCAAAAATACCAGCCGGACCGATTGCCGAGAAATGGACAAACCATAAGGCTAAGATTAAAGTTGTTAGTCCGGCAAACAAGCGCAAACTCGATGTAATCGTTGTAGGGACCGGTCTGGCTGGGGCCTCTGCTGCCGCTTCACTGGCCGAACTTGGCTATAATGTGACTGCATTTTGTTACCAGGATAGTCCCAGAAGGGCGCACTCTATCGCTGCCCAGGGCGGGATCAATGCCGCGAAGAACTACCAGAATGACAATGATTCTGTCTATCGTCTTTTTTACGATACCATCAAAGGTGGAGACTACCGTGCCCGTGAAGCCAATGTTCACCGTTTGGCGGAGGTATCACCCAACATCATCGACCAATGTGTCGCACAAGGTGTTCCATTTGCACGTGAATACGGTGGCACCCTTTCGAACCGCTCATTTGGTGGGGTATTGGTTAGCCGTACTTTTTATGCGCGCGGCCAGACGGGTCAGCAACTGTTGCTGGGAGCCTATTCTGCGCTTAACCGTCAGATCAACGCAGGTACTGTAAAGATGCATACCCGTCACGAAATGCTTGACCTGGTAGTTATTGATGGGAAAGCCCGCGGTATTATTGCCCGCGATATGGTTTCAGGAGAGGTTAAACGTTTTGGCGCACATGCCGTGGTATTGGCAACCGGAGGTTACGCGAACGTTTTCTTCCTATCGACCAACGCCATGGGATGCAATGCGTCAGCATCGTGGGTTGCTTACAAAAAAGGGGCATACTTTGCCAATCCGTGTTATGTTCAGATTCATCCTACCTGCATCCCGGTCCACGGGTCACAACAATCCAAGCTTACACTCATGTCAGAGTCTTTGCGGAACGACGGACGTGTTTGGGTCCCCAGGAAGAAAGAGGACGCTGAGAAACTGAGAAGGGGTGAAATTAGGCCAAACGATATTGCCGACGTTGACCGCGATTTCTACCTTGAGCGCAGGTATCCTTCGTATGGAAACCTGGTGCCGCGGGACGTTGCTTCCAGGGCCGCCAAAGAACGCTGCGATGCGGGATTTGGTGTCAATAAGGAGGGAATGGCCGTATTCCTTGATTTCAAATATGCCATCGAAAGGCTGGGACAAGAGACCATTGCCAAAAGATATGGCAATCTTTTCCAGATGTACGAAAAAATTACTGACGTTAATCCATACAAAGAACCGATGCAGATTTATCCTGCCATCCATTACGCCATGGGAGGTACCTGGGTCGATTACAATCTGATGACAACCATACCCGGACTTTACTCTTTGGGTGAGGCCAATTTCTCAGACCATGGCGCCAACCGTTTGGGCGCTTCGGCCCTGATGCAGGGATTGGCAGATGGATATTTTGTATTGCCCTATACCATTGGTGACTACCTTGGTAATGAAATCATGGTTCCCAAAATCAATACCAATCTTCCGGAGTTTGAAGCAGCCGAAAAGGCTGTGACAGAAAGGCTCGAAAAACTATTCAATATCAAGGGCAAAACTCCGGCCGACCATTTTCACAAAAAATTGGGTGCAATCTTGTGGGATTATGTAGGGATGTCCCGCAACGAAGCAGGATTGAAAAAAGCCATTGAGGAGATCAAAAAGCTTCGCAAAGAGTTTTATGCAGATTTGTTGGTTCCCGGAGAGCTCAAAAATGTGAATCCTGAACTGGAAAAAGCTGGTCGTGTGGCAGATTTCCTCGAATTTGGGGAGTTACTGGCAAGGGATGCCCTCAATCGCAAAGAGTCTTGCGGGGGGCACTTCAGGGAAGAGTCCGCTACCGAAGAGGGGGAAGCCAAACGTGACGATGAGAATTTTGCTTACGTGGCTGCCTGGGAATTCAAGGGTGTGGATGAGGAACCGGCCCTTCACAAGGAGGACCTTGTCTTCGAAACCATTCAGTTAACCCAAAGGAGTTATAAATAATTGCAGAAAAAAACCTATCAAAATGGCAGACATTATTCTCAATAAAATATATGTAAAGGTCTGGAGACAAAATAGTCCAAAGGCCAAAGGACGCTTCGAAACCTATCAGGTTGAGAACGTGTCGCAAGGCAGCTCTTTCCTTGAGATGATCGATATTCTGAACGACAAACTCATCCTGGAAGGAAAAGATCCAATCGCATTTGACCACGATTGCCGCGAAGGAATTTGCGGGATGTGCTCTATGTACATCAATGGGCACGCACATGGTCCGGATACCGAAGTGACCACTTGCCAGCTTCACATGCGCAAATTCCACGAAGGCCAGACCATCGTTGTTGAGCCATGGCGGGCGGCAGCTTTCCCGGTGATCAAAGATGTGATGGTCGATCGTTCGGCATTTGAAAAAATACAACAGGCCGGAGGGTATGTATCGGTAAATACCGGTGGCGTTCCTGATGGGAATGTCATCCTGATCGGACAGGATGATGCCGAAGAGGCCATGGATGCAGCAGCTTGCATCGGTTGCGGCGCTTGCGTGGCAACCTGCAAAAATTCTTCTGCCATGTTGTTTGTAGCCGCCAAAGTTTCCCAGTTTGCAAAATTGCCGCAAGGGAAAGTGGAGGCCAAAAAACGGGCCAAAGCCATGGTGGCCAAGATGGATGAACTTGGCTTTGGTAGCTGCACCAATACCGGGGGATGTGAACTTGCATGTCCAAAAAGCATTTCAATCGCCCATATTGCCCGCCTAAACCGAGAGTATTTGTCTGCAAAGCTTTCTGATTAGCGACTTGGACGAAGGGGCCGACTGGGACGATTAGGACGATGAGATCGGTCCCTGAGCGTAGCCGAAGGGCAAACATTTTTCTATATATACTTAGCAATCAAACATCGCTGCCCCCCTGGGGTGGCGATGTTTGTTATTAACAGTAGATAGTTAATAAATACTGGTGCAGCGCCGGGTACTTTAAACTTTTCTTTTTTGATAATATATAACTTCGCCACGACAGGTGGATATTTATCCATAAAACCGAAAAGATGCCCTATAGAAGACTACCTAATACAGACCAGGCAAGATTAAGAGCCATCAATACAGCAATTTTGATGGGGCAGAAAAAGGCGGTCGAGGAGCTTGCTTTCTCCACCGATACATTAAATCGGCTTCGCAACTTTTTCCCCGGTTTTGAAACCAATCTAATCCATCACAAGTTGGCAAGGGCCCAACAAGACAAGAACAGCCGGTCGTACCTCGAAATTGCCCGGAAAGCCAGGATTTACCTTTCACATTTTATTCAGATACTGAATTTCTCAATTCAGCGGGGCGATATGAAAGCCGATGTCCGTAATTATTATGGGATGGTAGGTGACAAAAAATCCCCATCCTTGATTTTAGAATCTGAACTACTTGAATGGGGAAAGAAAATAATCGAAGGTGAGCATCAGCGGGTACTGCATGGCGGAAACCCGCTCTACAATCCCTCAATCGCTGTGGTAAAAGTAAAATTCGATCAGTTTGTGGATGCCTACCATTTTCAGAAAACGCTGCAAAGCAATACCGCCCGGTGGACCCAAAAAGTCTCAGGAATGCGGGCCGAAGCCGATGAGATTATTCTTGAAATATGGAACGAAGTAGAGGAGTACTTTGCTTCCTATCCTGAAGAAATAAAGAGGGATCGCGCTACCGAATACGGGGTTGTTTATGTGTGGCGCCCCAATGAAAAGCAGCGGAATGAGGTAAGTATTGGAAGTCGGATGGGATTTTAATCCATTTCATTAACACTCATTGTCGAAGCCATCCCGGTGACGGTCGGAGCTGGAGGTCACTGAGCAAAGGGGTAATGCGACACTATCGCACAGGAAAGACCGTAAATTCACAATTGCTCTGTAGCACTGGCAATACATTCACTGTTCATTTGATGCAAAATTCCGTACATGATCAGGGACTGTGCGGCTATATAGGTGGACATCACAAATAATCCGCTGTACGGAACTTTTTCCACAAACTGGGAGATGGCAATCAGGCAGTCTGACAATACAAAAAGTACAGCTCCTCCAAAAACCAAACCGAAACTACGTGCGGGAACCCTGTCTTTTCTGTTAAGCGCGGAAAGAAACATTGTCACAATAAATTTAGTTAGTTTTGTTCCTTTAGATGAAGAAAATTGGGAAGGGAATGATGAATCTGAAAGAGGTGATAACTAAACGGCGGAGTGCACTCCCGATGCTGGTATGGAGATTGTCCATTATTTTTCTGCTCTTTTCCCTTCAGCGCCTGCTTTTCTTTCTGTTCAACAGCAGCTATTTCCCGCAAATGTCCAGTGCACATCTGGGTGAATTGATGCTCTCCGGATTGAAATTTGATCTTACGGCAGTTCTTTACATCAACAGCCTCTATATCATGCTGATGCTTTTCCCCATCCGTGTAAAATACCATCTTCTTTACAAAAAAGCGGTTAAAATTATCTTTTTCGTAACCAATGGCATTGCACTGGCGGCCAATTTTATTGATGTGGTCTATTTTCGGTACATTCTGAGAAGAAGCGATTTCAGTGTGTTTTCGGAGTTTAAGCACGAGTCGCAAATCTGGAAAATAGGACTGGTCGGATTGGCTCAATACTGGTACCTGGTTTTGATCCTTGCTGGCATGCTTTTTTTTGCCTGGTGGATTTACGGAGACCACAAAAGCAGTAGCAAGCAGCGGTCGAATCTGGTATTTTATATTGTTTCAGGAGTTACCCTGTTTCTGTGCGCAGGATTAACTGTTGCAGGAATGAGGGGTGGTTTTACCGGCACGACACGGCCTATCACCATCAGCAATGCCATCGAAAGGGTTCAGAAACCGATCGAATCGGCCATTGTGCTCAATACCCCTTTCTCCATCATCCGTACCATCTATGCCAAGACTTTTGAGGAGGTGAAGTTTTTTGACGAGAAGGAGGCAGAGAAAATTTATTCCCCCATTCACAACGGTTATCCAGCCGGAAGTTTTAAGCCTATGAATGTGGTTGTTCTGATTCTCGAAAGCTTTACTAAGGAGGTTATCGGATCTTTGAACACAGATTTGGAAGGCGGACATTACAAGGGATATACACCTTTTCTGGACTCCCTGATCCACGTTAGTTACACTTGGAAATATTCGTTCGCCAATGGGGTCAAATCCATTGATGCCATTCCATCGGTTATTGCCGGAGTGCCTTCCCTGGTCCAGCCTTTCGTATTGTCGCGCTACTCATTGAACGAGATGGAGGGACTGGCTGCTACCTTAAAAAAGAAGGGATACGATGCCGGGTTTTTCCATGGCGCCCCAAATGGTTCGATGGGTTTCGATGCCATTACCCACATGCTCTCCATTCAAAGATATTTTGGACAAAATGAGTATCGCCGTAAAGAGGACTCTGATGGATTTTGGGGTATCCCGGATGAACTTTTTCTGAACTATTGCGCCAGGAATTTTGGTCAGTTGAAGGAACCATTTTTTGCATCTGTCTTTACGCTCTCTTCGCACCATCCCTATATTTTGCCCAAAAAGTATGAGAACAGCTTTAAAGGAGGCCCAAATCCGCTTTACAAATGCATCGAATACAGCGATTTTTCGCTGAGGGAATTTTTCAGGGAGGCTTCCAGGCAGCCCTGGTACAAAAACACGCTTTTTGTCCTAACTGCCGATCATTCCTTGCCTTCCAACGATCACAGGGAGTACATCACTTCAACCGGACTTTTTTCCATCCCTGTAATCTTCCATCAACCAAACAGCAACCTCGTTGGGATGGATTCGACCCTCATGCAGCAAATCGATATCTTCCCAACGGTCATGGGTTACCTGAAATATGATGCACCCTTTTTTGCTTTTGGAAGCGATCGTTTCTCACCAACTGAACACCCTTTTACGGTCAATTATGTGAATGGTTGTTACCAGTTTATGGAGGACGATTATCTCCTCCAGTCGGATGGGAAAGAGCTGTTGGCTGCATTCCGTTTCAAGACAGACCCCCAATACCTGCACAATCTGGCCGCCACCGGCGATCCCCTAATAAACGCGCATTTCCAAAGGTTCAAAGCCTTTCTGCAACAGTACAATAACAGGATGGTGGAGAATAGGCTGACGATAAAATGAAATTGGAAAATTGGAAAATGTGCAAATGTGGAAATTTAAGGGGGACGATTAGAGTATTGAGAAAATGAGAAGGTGGGAAGATGGGAAAATGAGAGGATAAGAAATTGAGAATGGTCCTTGTGATTGTCGAAGGGGAAAATGATTCTTCAAAAATATATTTTCTTCTTTCATTGCCGTCTGCTTTAGCTGACGGACTTGAGAATTAATCATTTTCATGGCTTTAGCCAAACCTGCCGAAATTTGGCTGAAGCCTGTCGCTCCATATTGCTGGCCCGTCAGCTAAAGCAGACGGCAATAAAAGAAATCCGGTATACCCGATTTCAGTAAAAAGCAATTGAAACTTTTTCATTGCAAGAGAAGTAAAAATTAATAAATGAATTCATTAACAATCTGTAAATGAGTTTGAATTTAGATACATCTTTGATTCGCAAATTTGGTTTTGGCATATTGTTGCTAGCCTTTCTCATGACGGGCTGCAAACCTGATCCGCTGGTGGAGACCCCTCCTGCCAGTGGGTTCAACTTTTTTGTGGTTTCAGACATGGGCTCTACCGGTCCCTACCGGGAAGATTCCGTTGCCCATACGGTGAACAGGATGTCCAATATCCTTCTCCCCAGATTCGTGATCAACCAGGGCGATTTTTTTCACGACCAGGGAGTGAAAGACATTCACGATTCGTTATGGGGTGCGCAGTTTGAGCGTATGTTTACCGCCCCTGGGCTCAACGTGAAGTGGTATTCCATCATCGGGAACCACGAATATATCGGCAATCCCCAGGCGCTGGTCGACTATACCAAAGTCAGCCAGAGATGGACCTTGCCTGCCAGGAATTATACCTTTGTCCAGCAGGTCGACAGCGTCACCACGATCCGCTTTGTGATGATCGATACCGCCCCTTTCCTTTACTTCTACCATCGAGACCCAAAATACCATGAGGTGAATTCTCAGGATCCGGATAAGACGGTTGCCTTCGCCGACAGCGTGCTGGCACAGTCGCACGAAACCTGGAAGGTGGTTGTCGGCCACCATCCCATCTATACCTCCGACTTTAACCAGGGCAATACCTATGGGCTCATCGAGGAGATTGAACCGCTGCTCAGAAAATATCATGTGGATTTCTACCTCAATGGCCACGTGCACAAGTTTGAACACCTTCAACGAGACGGGATCGACTACATGATCACCTCCACCGGGGTGAAACCGCGCTGGTCGAACCCCTGGTTCTTCACCCGCTTCGTCAAGAAATCATTGGGTTTTACTGTCTGCCATGTCGATGCAAAGGAGTTCTCCTTTTTCTTTGTCAACGAGAAGGGAGAGACGCTTTACTCGTATCGGAGGAAGAAGGAATAAATAAGGATAAAGGATAAAGTAAAAAGGATAAAGGGGAATTCGAACTGAATCGCCGCTCGATTGATTCCATCAAATAATTTCCAATTCGAACTTAACTCAAATCAATTGCTAGTGCTACAGTGAGCACTCCCCTCCGGCGTAATTTTCTTATTTAATTTGTGAAATTCGTGTAATCCGTGGTACGTAGATTTCAGCTCAAATGCCCCCTTTATCCTTTTTACTTTATCCTTTATCCTTGTTCTCAGTACTGCAGTTGATTCCTCCCCCTTTGTCCGCCACCATAGCCATTTGAGTTGTTGTAAGGATTGTTGGGGTCATTCGGATCCAGTTCTTCATCATTGTCAGAATCGGAGCGTTTTGGTCTGGCCGATTTGAGTGATTTGGGCATTTTCTTCGTCTTGATAAGCGGAATCCGGTAGGCGACTGTTACCGAAAAATCGAAAGGGACCTCCGAGGCGGTGTAACCCAATCCGGGAATGACATAAGGTGTAACATTCGGGTCTTTGGTGGAGGCAAGGAGAAATTTTGCCCTGACAGACCAGCCGAAAAAGATGTTTGGCAGCAACTCCCCTTTCAGGCCAAAGACCAGTTCGCCCCAATGGGCCCCCATATTTTTTTTGGGGAATGAGGATTGCAGGGTACCCCAATAATTGGTGTAGCTGGAGGCAAGGGTCTCATGTGAAAAACGGCTAAAACCATACCTGAACCCGACAAACACCAGGTCGTTGTCCGACAAAGACTCGAATTTGTTGATGTTCACATCCACACCGATCCTGCCATAAGCCCCTTTGTTGGTATAGTGAAAAGCATCTTTCAAATCATCGACGTTTTGATATCCGACCTCCACGGTAGGGAAAAAATTGCCTTTGTATGGATAATCTGCCTGGATCTCAAAGGCGCTTTTCGTTGCATTTTGAATGGTTGGCATCAGAAAACGCGACAAATCGATCCCAAAGCGCGGGCCTTCGTACCTCCACACCTCTTTCTTTCCCTGGCCAAAGCCCGCAGCCGGACTAAGGAGTAGTAAGATGAAGATAGACCGTAATATTTTGTCCATTGGTGGCATATTTTTCTGCAGATTTTGGATTCACAACCGGATCAAAAATCCTTATTGAATCAATGAAGGAGCTGTATTTGGAAGCAACAAGGTCGTAATTGGGTGCAAATCCGCAACTTTGCGAAATCAACTGAAAAGTCATGGTATGTTTTAACCAGAATGAACTGGCCTTGCCGTTGGCAAAGACAATGAATCCGGTTGTGTCGGTATTCACTGCGAGCGGCAATCCTACCTTAAATTCCGTTGCAGAAAACTTGTTGAATACCAGTGTGTCTCCCTTGGCGAGCTTGTTGTAACCTCTAACCATGATGGAGTCGATCTTTATAGTTCCGTTGGCAGTAAAGTTAGTGATCAAAAGGGTTTCGGACGAATCATAGCAGTGGGAACCATTGTTACAGGAGTTAAGTAACATGACCGCCAACAAGAGAATAATGAGCCGGAATCGCATTTATTGAATTCGTAAGTGTTGTATCTTGCGGCAAATATAATCAAAATGGGTGGATGGGATTTACACCCTCAAAATTATTGATAGTTTTGCTCGTCTAATTATTTTGTAATGAGAACACTTTCTTTTTTCATATTTTTCAGTATTGTATTGGTCGTCTATTCTTCGCTCAACTATTTCGTCTATAGCCGTGGGTTGATGGTCTTCTCCTGCACTCCGGCTTACAAAAAGTGGTATACATTGATCTTCTGGACTTTAGTATCCTCTTTTCTGGTAGGGATGTTTTGGGAAAGGGCAGCTTCATCTGTCGTAAGTGAATGGATTTACAGGGTCGGCGCTTTTTGGCTGGCCTTCATGTTCTACTTTCTGGTGGCCCTTTTGCTGATCGACCTGGTCCGTCTGTCAAACTATTTCTTCCATTATTTGCCGGATTTTTCACCTGCCGGGAAGTTGTATCTGGGATATACCGTTATCGGGTTAGTTTCCCTGGTGGTGCTTGGTGGTTACATCAACGCGCTTACGACCAGGATCAGGGAGATCCCCCTGACGATACACAAAACCGTAACCGGGAATCCTGAACTAAAGATATTGATGGCTTCCGATATCCATTTGGGGGCGCTGATTGGTGAAAGGCAGGAGATGAAGCTGGTACGCATCATCAACGAGCAAAAGCCCGACCTGGTGCTGCTTTGCGGCGACCTGGTTGATGGCGATATTGGTCCGGCGCTCAGAAAGAACCTCGGAAGGCATATCCAGGAGATCCGCACACCATTGGGCGTCTATGCCATACCCGGAAACCACGAGTATATCGGCGGCATCCGCAATACCTTGCCCTACCTGCAAAGCATCAACATCAAGGTACTGCGCGACGAGGTGGTTACCCTTCCCAACGGCATACAGCTTGTTGGCAGGGATGACAGGGACAGTCGCCGTATGGGGGAGACGACTCAACCACATGAATTGAAGGAGCTTACGAAAGGGCTCGACCACACCAAACCAATTGTTGTGATGAACCACCAACCTCATCATTTGGATGAAGCAGTCGAAGTAGGAGCGGACCTCCACCTTTCGGGCCATACCCATCATGGACAAATGTGGCCGTTTAACTACATCACCGAAGCCATCTTCGAATTAAGCTGGGGATTGAAACAAAAGGGAAATACAATTTTCTATGTATCATCCGGTTTTGGATCGTGGGGACCACCGGTCAGGATTGGCAATTCCCCGGAGGTTGTGGTTTTTAATATCCACTTTGATTAATTTTAGGTATTGATATTTAGAGAATTTTCAAAAATATTTTAACATTATTTAACACAGGATCACGATTTTTCTTTTATTTTTACTTAAATTTGTTAAATGGTTCTATTTAGTGCTTTTTTTATTACTGCTTGGTAAAAAGGGCAAGGTATCCTAAAGAATTTAATCTCTAAACACCTTAAAAATTTATAGCATGAAAAAATCTAATCTGAAACTATTTCTCGCAATTTTAATGGTAGCAATTGCGGGTATCATCATCTACAGCTGCCGGAAAAGCGAAGGCCCACCGGACCCGAATGCAAGTATAACAGTTGAACGCAAGTTGGTAATCAGTGCATTGGGCTCATTTGCAAAGGACTCCATAGGACAATTCAGTGCTACAATTACCTCCCCATCTGGTACAGTCAACCAGGTTGCAACGGGCAACACCATCGTTATAAAGGATCCTGTTGCTGGTAATTACACCATCGTGGTCACAAAAACCGGCTACAACACCTCAGCCCCGGAAGTTGTTAACATAACCGTGCCCGCAGACCCCAAAGCCAGTATGACAATTAATGTACCTATTTTGTTGGTTAAACTGGCAACACCTGTTGCCGTTACCGGGACAACAGGTGCAGTTATTGCCGTGAAAGTAAATTCCGAGGTACCGACCAGCGCTCCGGTTGCCAATGCAACAGTTTCGCCGGGTACAGTTTTTACCCTGGCAGACGGGACAAAGCCTGCTACCGTTAGTATTACGGCAACCAATATTCCGTCGGAAGCCAGCACAGCGCCTGTAACGAATACCGGTGGAGGGAATCAGGTGACGCTGACCAGTAGCACAGAGGTAGTTAACAATTCGATCCCAATGCAGCAACTGGACCTGCAGCCGACAGGGTTGGTATTAAGCGTTCCGATGATCATTGATATGTACATAGGCGATGATTATCCATCCAGTATGTCATTGGCCGAAAAAACGGCAAGACAAGGCGGCCTTACGCTAAACTATGTCAGAAGTGACGGTACGGTTGAGGAGGTAAGTCCTGACCACTTTTCTGCTGATAGAAATACGGTATTTTATAAGATATCCCACTTTTCCAGATGGACCCATTTGAACAGATATGCTAAAATGACCAAGGCCAGCACATTTTATACCTATGAAACACAAAGTAAATCATCGGATTGCGGCAGCTTTCTTTCTGGAGTTTTTCAGGTAGTAAGGATTTATTCAAAAAGTACAAGGCTTCCCTGGCTGATTACTCGAAAGGATAATGCTGATCTTGTATATGCTTCTAGACTTTTTAACCTACCGAGTATTTATGCACCTACTGGTTACTATTTTAAATTTGATGGTATTTTCAAGATAGAGAATTGGGTATTAACTGATTCAACTCCAGGTTTTGGCCAAATTTATAATATACAAGTTCCAACGTATTTGTCTTCTAGCTTATTTAATTTTATTCCTTGCCACAACCAGGGCGGTCACAACCAGGGCGGTTGAAAGGACGATAATCGGCAGGATTTGACAAGATTACCGAATTCTGAATATACAGAAACACCCATATTCCAAATAGTTTATTGGATTTGGGTGTTTCCTTTTTTTAAGGATTACGTATCTAGGGTAGCGTATTATTGAAGTAACTTGAGGGAAGGGTAGGTAAGCAGACATTATTTTTGAGCTAGCAAAATAGAAGCTGTTTAATTTTAATTTTTAGATCTCGATAGGGATTATGTGTGGGTAGAAATTTAATGGAAATGTTAAATTTCGTCCCGAATGGGCAATGTCATTAAGTTAAGAAAATTCTTAGTGTAATCTTTGTGCCTTGGTGGTAAGAAAAAACCGCCACAAAGAAGACACTAAAGCACTAAGGTTTCACAAAGTAAAAAAAAAGGATAATCATCCTTAACTTAATGACATTACCCGAATGAGACGAAATATTTTACGATATATTAGGTTTCTACCCACATTTTGTGCCTACGGCACGTTCTTTATTGTCAAAATATTGAGAAACTGTTTGAATTTTGTAAATCCATATACCGGAGGTATAATATGTGGGTAGAAAGCAGATGATTGAAGATCCATTTCGTCCTGTACGGGACGAGATTATCATTGGGGATTAATTTTCTACCCACATTAAATCCCTACCGGGATAAAAAATGTAAATTTAAACAGTCTCTGAGTTAATAAAAACAAAATATAAAATTTAAGCAGTTTCTAAGTATTGCGATTAATTTATTGCTATCTCAATTTTTATGTAAGGCATACTATTTCAGTGTTTTATGTCATTTCCCATTGTCTAAAATCAATTTTCAATTGTCCATTATCAACTATTTAATAAAAGAACATTTATGCAAAATTACCGGAGGTTCCTTGTATTAATTTGCATTACAATATCGGGTATATTCTTCCCTGCAATTTGCAAGTCCCAGTCACTGTCGGGAGTAACAGGGTTGATTACCATCCCAACGGCACGTATGCAAAAGGACGGCACGCTAAGTTTTGGAATCTCCTATTTTGAACGGAAACACCAGGTCTATTTTGACAGGACCAAGGATGTTGGTCACGCTTACATCAATCTGACCATTTTACCCTTTCTCGAGTTGGTTTTTAGGGCGAACAGGCCTTTGAATTATGAAACATTTAGCAAGTACACATTTGACCGTACACCAATGATTCGTATAAGACTTTTAAATGAAAGGAAATACCTGCCGGCTATCTTGTTGGGCATTCACGATTTTGCTTCGACCTCAAGCTGGGGCACGGTCTATTTCAATGCGACCTATTTGGTGTTGTCCAAAAAATCAGGTGATTTTGATGTTCACTGTGGTTATGCCCCCAGGATCATGAAGGCTTCTGCTTATCAGTTGGATGGCCTTTTTGGCGGATTGGCCTATTCTCCCCATAAGGCCATCAATTTATTTGCAGAATATGATACCAAAACAATCAATTCAGGAGTTGAGTTCCTATTTTTGAAACACTTTGGGATCAGCCTGGCCACCATCAATTTCGACTCCTTCGCGGCCGGGATGAATTACAAGATATTTTTGTAGTGAGCCGCCTTAAAATAAGTTGTGGCGCCTGCCACTGCTTGCTCATCTAAGCACGATTGACAATTCCCCGGAAGTAATGTTGATAGATTTTTAGGACATTCAAAAAAATATTGGCATTATTTAAATTGGAATCATAACATTTTTATTGTTTCCACGTAAATAAGATGAAGTTTCTAACTTATTACTTTTTTATTACTGTTTGATAAATAAAATTATCCGATAGTATTCACTTTTTACACATTTTTAAAATTTAAGCATGGGAAAATCTAATCTAAAATTGAGCCTAGCCTTATTGCTGGTGGCAATTGCAGGAATTGTGGTGTACAGTTGCCGGAAAAGCGAAGGACCGCCTGACCCGAATGCAAGCATAACCGTTGAACGTAAGTTGGTTATCAGTGCATTGAATTCATTTGCAAGGGATTCCATCGGACAGTTCAGTGTTGCGATTACCTCTCCAGGTGGCACGATCAACCAGGTCGCAACGGGAAATACCATAGTTGTTAAAGACCCTGTTTCAGGCGACTACACCATTGTTGTTTCAAAAGTCGGCTACAATACTTCTGCGCCTCAGGTTGTTACCTTTACCATCCCAACAGATTCAAAAGCAAGTGTTGTGTTTGATGTGAACTTTTTGTTGGTTAAACTGGCAACTCCTGTGGCTGTCACGGGTACCGCCGGTGCAGTTATTGCTGTGAAAGAAAATTCGGAGTTACCCACCAGCGCCCCGGTTGCCAATGCTACAATAACTCCTGGAACAGTTTTTACGCTGGCCGACGGCACCAAGCCTGCCACTGTCAGCATTACAGCCACCAATATCCCTACTGAAGCTAGTACTGCCCCAATAACAACTGTCGGAGGGGAGCAGGTGTCAGAACTGACCGGAAGTCCGGAGTTGGTCAACAATTCGGTCCCGTTACAAGAGTTAGACCTGCAACCTTCGGGTCTGGTTTCAAGTATTCCGATGATGATTGATATGTACATCGGGGATGACTATCCGGATGATATGTCGTTGGACGAAAAAATAGCCAGTCAATCCGGCCTTACATTAAACTATGTCAGGAGTGACGGTACAGTTGAAGAGGTTAGCCCTGATCACTTTTCTGCAGACAGAAATACTGTCTATTATAAGATATCCCACTTCTCCAGGTGGAGACGATTGAATAAGCATGTTAAGATGAGTAGGGCTTCCCCATTTCATACGTTTGAGACAATAAGTAAAACTTCAAATTGTGGTGGCGTCGTTGCCGGATGGATCATATCATCCAGAACTTATTTAAGAAGTTCAAAGATAGCATACCTGCTTTCAGGTGGTAGAAAGACCCGTAGTTTGAAATACAGAAGCCAAGCATATATAGGTTTGATCGAATCCCCTACGGGATATTATGTCAAAGCAGACGCTGTTTTCAGGATAGAGAATTGGATATTGAAATCTTCAGTTCCAGGTTATATTGCAACTTATAATGTCCAAGTGCCAGTCTACCCTGTAGCAGTAAATCAAACCTTTATTCCTTGCCACAATCAGGGAGGCAACTAGCACTGATTAACATATAAAGAATAGCATGTTTTGATAAAATTTACCATATTTCAATATTAGAGAAACCCCCATAATCCATCCTTCTTTGGATTATGAGGGCTTTTTTTGAAGAGCAAAAATGTTCAGCAATTTCTATACTACCCATCAGGGAGTCTGCAACTGCTTGTAGATAAAATCAGGATTGAGGTTTTTGAAGGTTTCGTTCCAATCGCGGTTGGTCCGATAGGTGGTTGCCAGCGGATCGACTGTCCGCTCCCTAAATTCCCAATTGAAATATCTGGAAAGGTTAACCCTGAATTTAGAGGGTTTGAACCCTTTCCGGGGAGCAATAGGAATAAGGAGATTGAAACCGCCGACGGTTCCGGTTTCACCATCGGAATGAAGGGTAGATTTTATCACAAATAATCCAATGGCCAATTCATGGAACTGCCTGGAAATATCTACCCGGACTGCTTTATCATCGTACAAAAATTTCCCGGCTGTTATACGGGTAGTAAAATCATATTTTGGCTCTCGGTATTCGGCAAAAAATGTATAATTAAGTTTGGTGTCATTTGGAACGTAATTGAAATAACCATCTCCGATATACATCAAGCCTGTGTAACCAGCGGAAAAGCCGGTACAAATTCTCCCGTTATTAAAATATTTACGCACATCGGCCGATACTCCATACCTCTGGTAGATGATGTCTGAACTTATTCTGTTGGGGAAAGCGAAAATCCCTGCCGATCCATAAATAAACACATCATTGGGCAATCGAAACAGTTGGTTGAGCATGGCCGATTCCAATCTTACTTTAGATTCGTCTTTTTGAGACAATTCATTGTATAGTGGTATCGTAATCTGGAAAGATAACAATGATCCTTTCCAAAGTGAGGTTTGTAGGATGGGAGAGATGCTGAACTTCAATTTTACTGGCTTATCCTCATTCCCCAGTGTCAGGCCATAGCCCGGTAGAAAAAAGAGGTCAATTTTTCCAAACGCCCTGTTTTGAAATTTAAGGTTTTTCCGTATCGAGCTCAGATTATCACTGTTCAATTCAGTACTAACTATGTTATTCCGGGGGTATTCGCCAACAGCTAGGTTCATCCTCTTTTTGTAATCCAAAACCCCAGTTGTTATCAGTGCGACCGGCACCTCATAGTGCATGGGAACCACATGCAAAATGGTCGAGTCACTCAATGCGGAAGAGGCTAATTTGAATATTTGCGACAGTCCGTCAATTTCCCAGCGAAAGTATCGGTTCTCATAGAAGAGGTAAACATCATTCTTTTCCTGGTGAATGCCGACACTTTCGAATCCATTTTGGACAAGTGTCCTGGAAAGGGCAACGAGTGGGTTTGAACTTTCCTGGGCTTTGGTTCCAGGAGAAATAAACAGGAATATTAGTAGGAGTGGGTAGAGGCAGGTTTTTGTTTTCATAAAATTTTCAATTTTTCAGGAACTATTGAAATGTCTGGAGTATACGCATGAATTGGCGCCAAGGTTAACAGTTGTCATCCTATTGCATCAACGATCTTAATTAATTGTTACAAAAGAATAATGTATGAGGATTTTCCCATTGTACCACCACATTGTTGTCAATGTATTGTAAAGGTAAAAATTTAAAAATGAAATTTTTGCTTATCTTTGCAGCCACAAATAATGAGTTGAAATACAGATTATCAAGTATATAAGGTATGTCAGACAGTAATAACATCCGAAATTTTTGCATCATTGCCCACATTGACCATGGGAAAAGCACGTTGGCCGATCGCCTGTTGGAAATGACCTCCACGATCAGCGGACGCGACATGGAGGCGCAGGTGCTGGATGACATGGATTTGGAAAAGGAGCGTGGAATAACCATCAAGAGCCATGCGATTCAGATGGAGTATATTCACAACGACGAGAAATACCTTTTAAACCTGATCGATACCCCCGGGCATGTCGATTTTTCGTACGAAGTATCGCGTTCAATCGCTGCCTGTGAAGGCGCCTTGCTGATCATCGATGCGACACAGGGCATCCAGGCCCAGACCATTTCGAACCTCTATCTGGCCATCGAGCACGATTTGGAGATCATTCCAATCATGAACAAAATGGATTTGCCCAACGCTATGCCGGAGGTGGTCGAGGACCAGATCATCGAACTGATTGGCTGCAAAAGATCAACCATTATCCGGGCATCCGGTAAAACGGGTGAGGGAGTTGCGGAGATACTCGAACGTATTCTTACAGATATACCCGCTCCGGAAGGAGATCCGGACGCCCCACTCCAGGCGTTGATTTTTGACTCTGTCTTCAATCAATTCCGGGGTGTGATTGCCTATTTTAAAGTTGCCAATGGCACTGTTCGTAAAGGTGATCTCGTCAAGTTTGTAGCTGCCGATAAGCAATACAATGTTGATGAGGTCGGTGTGCTGAAAATGGGCCTGGAAATCCGTGATGAATTAAGCGCTGGTGATGTTGGCTACATCATATGCGGCATCAAGACTGCCCGCGAAATCAAGGTAGGGGATACCATCACGCAGGTGAAAAATCCAGCGATAGCTATTTCCGGTTTTGAAGATGTGAAACCAATGGTTTTTGCCGGAGTATATCCTATTGATAGTGAGGATTATGAAGATCTGCGCAATGCAATGGAAAAATTGCAATTAAACGATGCTTCACTTACATATGTACCGGAATCATCCATGGCGTTGGGCTTTGGTTTCAGGTGTGGCTTCCTTGGATTGCTTCACATGGAGATTGTGCAGGAGCGGCTCGACCGGGAGTTCGACATGAATGTGATCACCACGGTGCCTAACGTCTCCTACATGGTTACCACCCGGGCAGGTGAAGTTTTCGAGGTTTACAATCCTGCCGGATTGCCTGAAGCTACATTGATCGAGCAGATCGAAGAGCCTTTCATACAAGCGCAAATCATTACCCGCTCTGAATACATCGGCTCTATAATGACTTTATGCCTTGATAAACGTGGGATGATGACAAAGCAGGATTACCTCACTGCCGACAGGGCCGAACTTACCTTCGACATGCCGCTGGGGGAGATTGTGATTGACTTCTATGATAAACTGAAGAGTATCTCAAAGGGTTATGCCTCATTTGATTACCATATAACTGGCTATCGCCCCGCCAAACTTGTGAAGCTGGACATCTTGTTAAATAGTGAACCGGTTGACGCACTTTCGACGTTGTTGCACGTTGATAATGCCTATAATTTCGGTCGTAGAATCTGTGAAAAACTGAAGGAGTTGATCCCGCGTCAGCAATATGATGTTGCGATTCAGGGAGCCATTGGAGCAAAGATCATCTCAAGGGAGACGGTGAAGGCGGTTCGTAAGGATGTTACCGCCAAATGTTATGGCGGCGATATCACGCGAAAACGTAAACTGCTTGACAAACAGAAGAAAGGTAAGAAGCGGATGAAGCAGATTGGAAACGTGGAAGTACCGCAGAAGGCTTTCCTTGCTGTGCTGAAGCTGGATTAGACAGTTATGAGTTATAAGTTATGAGTTTTGGTAGAACTTATAACTCATATCTCATAACTCATATCTCATAACTCATATCTCATAACTATTTAGATTATCAGCTTATACCCTTTGCCGTGAATGTTGATGATTTCAATTCCGGCCTCATCTTTCAGGTGTTTTCTCAGCTTGGTAATATACACGTCCATGCTTCTGGCATTGAAATAGTTGTCGTCGACCCAGATAGTTTTGAGGGCATAATTGCGCTCAAGGACTTTATTGGCGTTGACGCAAAGAAGACGGAGCAGCTCAGACTCTTTGGTGGTAAGCTTGGTGCTGTCTACGGCATCCGAAAGGGTTTGTTTCCGGGCATCGAAAGTAAACCGGCCTAATTTGAAAACAACCTGGGTATTGTCTCCTTCGCCCAAGGTCCTTCTCAGAATAGCTTCGATACGGAAAATGAGCTCTTCCATGCTAAATGGCTTGGTCATATAGTCGTCGCCGCCCAGACGGAATCCTTCTATCACATCCTCCTTCATGTTTTTGGCAGTAAGAAAGATGATAGGAATTTCACTGTTGATCATCCGGATCTCTTTGGCCAGGGTGAATCCATCCTTCTTAGGCATCATCACATCGAAAATGCAAAGGTCGTACTGATTTTTCTGAAAGCCTTTGAATGCAGCCTCCCCGTCGGGATATAGATCAGTGTCGTAGCCTTTGGCAATCAGGTATTCCCTAAGCAACGAACCCAGGTTTTCATCATCTTCACTTAAGATAACTCTCATCTTCTTTTCCATAATAATTTACTATTTAATAACCGGGAAAAAGATTCTGAATTTGGTCCCTTTCCCAACTGTACTTTCTACTTTAATTTTTCCATGGTGCTCTTCTACGATCCGTTTTACGTAGGAAAGTCCAAGTCCGAAACCTTTCACGTTGTGCACGTTCCCGGTAGGTATGCGGTAAAAACGTTCAAAAATCTGGGTGAGATTCTCTTTCGAGATGCCGATCCCGTAATCCCTAATCTGAACAATTACCCAGCCGCTTTTGTTCTCCGTCAATATTTCTATTTTGGGTGATTCTTTGCTGTATTTTTCAGCGTTGTCGAGCAGATTGAAAATGACATTGGTGATGTGTACTTCGTCCCCGTTGATTACCGGATCATAAGCCTGGATAGATGTATCAAGTGAACCCCCGGAGTTTGTCAATCTTATTCCAAAGTTGGAGGCAGCTTGTGAAACAATCTGGTTCAGATCGATGGCTGTAAATTTTAATTTCAGTTTTCCTTCGTTGAAGACGGCCATTTGCAGTACTTTTTCGACCTGGGTGCTCAATCTCTTGCTTTCATCAAGGATGACCCCCGAAATATGATCGATGGAAGAAGCAGAGTGTACAAGCGAATTATCCTTCAGCATCTGGGATGCAAGAGAAATTGTAGAGATGGGTGTCTTCAGTTCGTGGGTCATGTTGTTGATGAAGTCGTTCTTGATCTGGGACAGCTTTTTCTGACGTAAGATAATCTGGAGCGTGAAGACAAAAATTCCAATGATGATAAGGGTCAGTATCAGGGAGGGAAGAACAAAATTTGTCATTGCTTTGATCTGTTCTGAATGCTGATCGGGGAAATAGACAAATAGGAAATTTGGTTTTGGAGAACTGGGGTCGTAAAATAGTGCAGTTTTATACTCCCTGGTGCCTTTGGCAGGATGGTAATCCATATCCCCCATGACGATCTCCATTTTACCATTAATGCTTGACTTTACACAATATTTGAAAGGAAGGAAAATCCCCGCCTCCTGCAACTGAAGGTCCAATTCATGTCTTACATCCCCAATTATTCTATCCTGGACCTTCATCTCTGATCTTTCGAGCATGTAACTCTGAAAACGGAGATCTTGTGATTGTTTTTCGCTAAGCCTGTCGTAGGAGCTTTGCATGCTAGGAATGATGATCGTCTGAGTTTTCCCGAATGTAATGACCCCATTGGAAGTACTGATTGTGCGTTGGTCGTATGAAATAGCGAGCTTTGATGAACGGCCAAGTTTATTAAAAGATTCTGAGGCATCAGAGTTTGGAAAGAGGCCAAGTCCTTTGGAAGGTTTTGGGTCCGGTATAAAGTATTGGGCATCCAATTCATAAAAATGAGTAACTTCCCACATGTCACACATGTCAACGGCATCCTTCAAAGCCCTGGTGACAACAAGATTGTTGTCCTTCTCCACGAGTTTAGCCGTTTTGTTGATGGTGATCAGCTGTACAGATATCATGGCAACTACTGCAACGGCCATGATGATAGCAAGGATATTGATCATCTTTTTACTCATAAAACAAATATAGAGTTAATAATCTGTTGAGCGGAGTATCCTTAACAATATTTAACAGCGTGGGGCTGTAAACAATTAGTTATTAGCTTTTAGCAGTTAGCTTCAGTAGTTTGAATATTAACATAATCAGATTTTTAGTTGATTGCGGGGCAGGAATTATTGTGCCAATCACAATAAGATGATAGTCAATAGTTTACAGCTAATACCTTTCCTCTATTTCCAGTGTACTCAAGTTCTCAAGTGCCTGTTGTGCGGCATTTTGCTGGGCCTCTTTTTTGGAAAATCCTTCTCCTTTTCCCATCACTTTCCCATCAATGCAGGCCTCTGTCAGGAAGGGCATTTTTTCAGATCCCGTATCCGGATTGTTGACTGTTTTGAATTCGACCTCCTGTTTCATTTTCTGTCCCCATTCGATGAGCTGACTCTTGAAATTATTGTCGGTCCTCTCCATCTCCTGTATATCTACGTGCTGGTTAAAGATCTTTTTGATAACAAATTTCTTGGTTACAGTATAGCCACAATCGAGGTAGATCGCTCCAATAAAGGCTTCCAGCAGATCACCGTACAAATGGCTCGATTCGCTGACCGAATTGGCATTTGAGATCACGTAACGGTTCAGCTTCATTTTGAAGGTAAGTTGGGTCAGAAAACTTCTGTTGACTACCCGGGACCTCAATTGAGTAAGAAAACCTTCGTCTTTAAAGGGGAAGCGATTGTAAAGATATTCGGCTACAATGGTGCCGAGGATGGCATCACCGAGGTATTCGAGCCGTTCGTTGTTGACGACATTTCCCATTTTATCGACATAGGAAGCCGATTTGTGGATAAAAGCGATGTCGTACAGTTTGAATTTTATTGGACTGTAGCCTGTCAGGTCCCGGATATACGAATAAAACTCTTTTCTTGGGGAAGAAAAGAGTTTTATCTTATATATCAGATTTCTGATCACCTTTTAACCTAATTTTTTGAAGATCACAGTACCGTTGTGACCGCCAAAACCAAAGGTATTGCTCAAAGCGTAGTTGATATTTCGTGGTTTTGCTTTATTGAAAGTAAAATCGACATTAGGATCAATTTCCGGATCAAGTTCAAATTGGTTAATGGTCGGCGGAATGATACTGTATTTCATTGCAAGAATACATGCTATGGCTTCTACTGCCCCTGCTGCGCCAAGCAAGTGGCCGGTCATCGACTTGGTCGCACTGATGCTGACTTTGTAGATGTGGTCTCCGAAGACTTTTTTGATCGCTTTGGGTTCGGCAATGTCGCCGAGGCCTGTAGATGTCCCATGAACATTAATATAATCAATGTCTTCTGGCTTAAGTCCAGCATCTTTCAAGGCCCTGTTCATAACCAATGAAGCGCCGCCGCCTTCTGGGTCAGGTGCCGTCATGTGGTAAGCATCAGTAGACATTCCACAGCCAATAAGTTCAGCCCAAATGGTTGCGCCCCGTGCAATGGCGTGTTCATACTCTTCGAGGATCAATGCGCCTGCCCCTTCACCCATGACAAATCCATCCCTGTCTTTGTCAAATGGACGGGAGGCAGTTTTAGGATCATTGTTGCGTGTAGAGAGGGCATGCATTGCATTAAAACCACCTACACCAGCCTGCGTAATAGCTGCTTCTGATCCTCCGGCAATAAAAATATTTGCTTTACCTAAACGAATGTAAGTGGCAGCATCAATCATTGCGTGCGTGGCAGATGCACATGCCGTTACAGTTGTAATGGTAGGTCCCCTGAAACCATACTGCATGGCGATGTTCCCACTGGCCATGTTGGCAATCATTTTAGGGATAAAGAAAGGTGAGAATCTTGGATTGTCCGGATTGCTGTTAAACTCGGTAACAGATTGGAAAAAGGTGTCCAAACCGCCGATCCCGGCTCCCCAAATAACACCAACTTCATCTTTGTCGATTTTGGAGAGATCCAGACCTGAATTTTCAATGGCCTGAGCTGCAGCGATATATGCATATTGTGCATACATATCATGCTTCTGTACCTCTTTCCGGTTCAGGTAATCGTTCGGATTGAAATTTTTAATCTCGCAGGCAAAAGTCGTTTTGAACTTGGAGGCATCAAAACGAGTAATGGGGCCTGCACCGCTGACCCCATTCCTTAGGCCTTCCCAATACTCTTCAACATTTTTGCCAAGCGGGTTGATTGTGCCAAGTCCGGTAACAACAACTCGTTTTAATTCCATATTGATTTTTAAGACCTTACTAATTTGTTACTTCGCGTTTTCAGTGATGTAAGTGATAGCGTCACCAACGGTGCCGATTTTTTCTGCTTGATCATCAGGGATAGCAATACCAAACTCTTTTTCGAATTCCATGATTAACTCCACAGTGTCCAAAGAATCTGCGCCTAAATCGTTTGTGAAGGACGCTTCAGTAGTTACTTCGCTCTCGTCAACACCAAGTTTATCAACAATGATTGCTTTTACCTTAGCCGTAATGTCAGACATAATTTTTTAATTTTACGTGGTTACTATTTTTAATTTTACACACTGAATTTTTCAGCGATTGCAAAGAAACGAAGAAACAAAATTATCTTCCAAATATTTGTTAAAGAATGTATCGGTTTTTATATCAAAATAACCTCATTCCAAACTGTGTAGAATAATAGGGTCGAAAATTCAAAAAATAATGTATTGTAACTGTTTGAATATGAAAAAAATAGTCATACTTGCATCTGGATCGGGTTCAAATGCGGAGAATATTATCCGTTTTTTTCAACATCATCCAAATATCCTGGTCGATTCAGTCTGGAGCAATAAGCAGGAGGCATTTGTACTGGAAAGAGCTGAACGACTGAACATAGAAGCCCATTACTTTTCCAGGGATGAGTTCATTTCAACCGATAGATTGTTTAATGAATTTAAAAAAAGAGAGATTGATCTGATCGTTCTCGCAGGATTCCTGCTCCTTTTACCGCAAAAATTCGTCCGGGAATTTTTGGTTGTCAATATTCACCCGGCCTTACTTCCTTCGTATGGTGGCAAAGGCATGTATGGCGCTCATATTCATCAGGCCGTAATTACCAACAAAGAGATAGAGTCGGGTATTACGATTCATCTGGTTGATGAGGTGTATGATCACGGTAAAGTTCTGTTTCAGGCCAAATGCGTTGTTGATCCACAGGATACCCCGGAATCACTGGCTAAGAAGATTCATGAGCTGGAAATGGAACATTTCCCGCGAACCATTGAGGCGTTATTAAAAAGCAAGCCATGATCCAACCCCCATTTCTAAAAAAAGGCGACAAAATAATTTTGGTCTCGGTAGCCGGGAAGGTCCGCAGGGAACCAGTTGAGAAGGCTGTGCAATTATTGGAAGAGGAAGATTACCGGGTGCAGATCACTCCAAATGCTTTTGGCCGGTTTCACATGTTTTCAGGTATGGTCAGGGAAAGGGCTTCCGATATGCAACAGGCCCTGGACGACCCAAATGTGAAAGCTATCCTTTTTGCCAGAGGCGGTTATGGATCCATCCGGACCCTAATGTTGCTTGACTGGTCCGGATTTTTTAAGCACCCCAAATGGCTGATAGGATTCAGCGACATCACCGTATTTCATTCTTTCCTCACCTGCCATGAAGTCGCCTCCATTCACGGAGTAATGCCCTCATTCTTTTTCGACGGAGGTGTTAGAACTGAAAGTCTCAATATGCTTCTCAATCTGCTTCGTGGAAAGTCGCTTTCCTACCGGATTCCTGGTGACAGGCTAAACAGGGCAGGTATCGCCAAAGGAATTCTGATTGGTGGAAATTTATCGTTGCTAATGAGCTTAAGGGGAACGGAAATAGATCTCTCATACGTTGGAAGGGTTCTTTTTATTGAAGATATCGGAGAATACGATTACCACATCGACCGGATGATGATGAACCTGAAATTTGGCGAATGCTTGTCGAGGTTGGCCGGCTTGATTGTTGGATATTTCACGGATACAAAATCCAGTAATACGCCTTTTGGCAAGTCGGCGTATGAGATTATTCAGGATGCGGTTTCGGGATACGATTTCCCGGTAGTATTCGGTTTTCCTTGCGGACACGAGTTGCCCAATTTCCCGTTGGTAATGGGCAGTGAGATTTCGATAGAGGTAACGGAGGAGGGTGTTCTGATCAATCAATCATTTTAACCGAAAAAGAGATGAAGCAAGAGTCAGATGAGAATACCCTGAAAGATGATATGGGCAGGAAGGGGGAGGAGATCGCCAGATTTTATCTGATTGACAAAGGATTCTCGATCCTTGACCTCAATTGGCACCATGGCCACAAGGAGATAGATATTGTGGCCAAACAAGGAAATGAAATTGTGGTGGTAGAGGTAAAGACCAGGGCCGAAAATTATGCCGAAGAGCCTTGGGAGGCCGTGACATCCTCCAAAATAAGAAACATCGTAGAAGTGGCCGAAGCATGGCTGAAGGTAAACAAAGTGGATCTCGAAACAAGATTCGACGTGGTCTCCATCCTGCTAAAAAAGGATGGTACCCATACGGTGGAGCATTTTGAGGGGGCTTTTATTCCTCCGGTTAATTAAGGCACTTTTTCATTAATTTCACAAAAGAATAAATCTTTGCAGCATGAACGTTGAAGAGGCCAGGCAAATTTGCATTGCGAAAAAAGGGGTCACGGAAGGGTTCCCTTTTGATGAAACGACCCTCGTTATCAAGGTGGGGGGCAAGATTTTTGCCCTGATCAATCTGGACAATATTCCTTCCATTAATCTGAAATGCGATCCCGAAAGAGCCATCGAACTTCGGGAAAGATATCACGATATCACACCGGGTTACCACATGAATAAAAAACATTGGAATACACTGATGCTGGAGGGTGATCTTCAAGACCAATTGATTGCCGATTTGATAAGACACTCCTACGACCTGGTGCTGGCCTCACTACCGGGGAAGGTGCAGCAGGAGGTTCATGGGCTTCCTGGTAAGTGAAGGAGAGGGCGACTGGGCGAGGTGGACGACTGGGACGACTGAAAGAAGACTGGGGGACTTGGAGACTTAGACGAAAAGACCGGGATGACTGGGATGACGGAGGCACTGAAAGACGGAAATGACTGAGGAAACGGAGAGACGGAATGACGGAAAATGAGCCGGTCCCTGAGCGAAGTCGAATGGCAAACATTTCAAACTTTTTTAAATGATATACAATCTGAATGGCGCCGAATACATTGAGTTGATCAAACTTCTCAAACTTCTGCGGATCGCCGGATCTGGTGGACAGGCGAAAATGATGGTTGAGGACGGAGAGGCGATGCTAAACGGGAATCCCGAGTCGAGGAAGCGCGCCAAACTTCGGCCAGGGGATGTAGTTAAAATCCTTGGAAAGACAATAACTATCGAACCTTGATTCTAATGAAAAGAAAGAGCCAGCTGATATAAAATTGACTCTTTCCCTATCTGAGAAAATCAATTTAATTCACCTTCAGCAATTTCATCATCTTCTTTGCTATTTCAGTGTTTTCCATGAATCCCCCAAACTGATCGGCGCCCGGACCAAAGGCAAACACGGGAACGCATACACCGGTATGTTCCGGACTGGTGAATTTGGCGGTAATATCCCCGGTCTTGTTATTTCCTTCATTGATGGTCATCCCGCCGGTTTCGTGGTCGGCAGTCACGATGATAAGTGTCTCTTTGTTTTTTGCAGCAAAGGCCAGAGCAGCTCCAACGGCCCGGTCCATGTCTAAAGTCTCACGGATTACCCCCGGCGCCTGATTGTTGTGGGTCAAAAAGTCTATTTCAGAACCTTCGACCATCAGGAAAAAACCCTTTTTGCCCTGTGAAAGCAGACTGATGGCTGTTTCGGTAGCAGGAACCAGCATCTCACCCCGCTCAGGCATCGGTGCATTGTGTTCCTCTGCAGTTAGTCCGGCCAGTTTCCCCGAATTTACTTTTTTGATATCTTCCATCTTGTAAAGAACCTGATAGCCTTTGTCTCTGAGTTCTTTCGATAAATTACGTCCATCTTTGCGATTTTCAAAGAACCTGACGCCACCACCTATAAAAACGTCAATATTGGATTTTAGAAATTCAGCGGCAATTTCATCATAGTTGCTGCGTGAAGCCTGGTGCGCCATAAAAGAGGCAGGCGTTGCATGGTTAATCGCGGAGGTGCTTACGAGTCCGGTTTTTAAACCTTTTTTTTCTGCCATCTCCCGGATATTTTTTACCGGATTCTTGTCGGGACCGACGCCTATTGCCCCGTTGTAAGTCTTTACACCACAGGCGAGGGCAGTTCCTCCCGCACCCGAATCAGTAATGTAATCGGATGATGAATATGTTTTGGAAAATCCGCAATGAACGAAATTTTGAAGGAAAAGGGAACCTCCATTGGCGGTCATCGAAGCATAAATATGTGCCAACCCCATTCCGTCTCCAATGAAAAGGATGATGTTTTTTGGACCCTTTTTTGTATCAACCTGATCATAATGCTGAACCGGATAAAATATACCTCCTTTGTATTCTTCAATGGCGGTAATCTTCTTGTTTTCCTTGTATTGTTCCTGGGCAAAACAATTCAGATTAAATAATACAATTAATAAAGTGAATCCCAGCAATCTGGAAATTGATGATTTAAATAGTCTCATAATCAAGATAATAAATAAAATAGTAGTTCGAGATTTTACTCGTTAATAAAAATGGCGCACGAATGTAAGCAAAAATATAAAATTGAGGAGTTTAAATTTGGCTAAAGCCGGAACTAATCTGCATTTCTTGTCCACCACTAGCTGAAGCTAGTGGCAATTGATGAGCATCACATAAATCTTATGCGATTTAACCCATTTCTAATTAGACAAATATAATAAAGAGTGAAAAACTTGAAAATTGAGTTATGACTTGCCACTAGCTTCAGCTAGTGGACAATAAATGATTGATTGTGAATGGCTTTAGCCAAATTATTTATCTTCATATCTTTGAAATCCATGTCTCACAATTAACTCATCATATTCATCTTGAAATGTCTTCTTTTGATGATGTGTCTCTTGATTAAGAATATAATTTCTGACTTTGTTCAATTGAGATTCAGAAACCGAAACCGCAAAATATTCTTCCTGCCATTCAAATTTATCAATCAAAACTTGTTGATGATTTATCCAAAAGGACGATTCTCCTTTAATTAATTGCATGATCTTCTGAATAGTCTGGTCGGTACCCAGGGATATTAAACAATGAACATGATCGACAAAACCATTGATATGATCTATATAAATACCTTTTCCTTTCGCATTATCACGAATGTGTACAAAAAATTTATGTCTCAATTCTTTTGAGTCGAGAAATGATATCCTGTTCTTGGTACTCCAAACAAAGTGAATATATACTTTTATAAATGGCATGGTCTCATTTTTCAAGCAATCCTTTTTCATCCATGTCGGTAATCACTGCATCAATAAATTTTTCAGCGGCGATTTTCTTTCCTGCATATTTGCCAATTCCCAGAAATCCTTTGGTGGCAAGGTTGGCGATGGGGATTGTCAACACAGAGGCAAACCACGATTTTTTTCTGATCTTTTGAACAACCGGATTGACCTCTTGGGCAACTTGTTCCGGATTATCACCTTTTTTAATGTAGTCAAGGACCACTCCAAATCTTGTTTGGAATTTCTTTTCGAGATTCAGCAGGTATTCAAGCCGGATTGATGGGAAGGGAAATTCCTCTTCTTCTGGAGGTGCTTTGAACGATTTTTGATCTTCTGTAACTCGAATATCCGGAATGATCGGGAATGCGGTTCCGTTGTTTCCCTGAATCATGGTAATTGATTCGGGCGGAAGATTTTTGTACCCAAATTGGATTATCGGATGATTTGCGGAGACGGGCACACAAAAATATTGCTGAATAAAGCGCTGACAATTTCGACGGCCAAGAAGGAAGTCATGTATCCTAAACTGCTTGCTGAAAAATCCGCCAAAGCCGCCCAAAGAGCCACAGGCGATGCCATATTTTTGAGTCTTCCCCTTCTTCGTCCGAATCGGGGCTACCATAAACCTGGTGTAATCGCTGTCGGAGTAAGCTTTTTCCAACAGATCCGTTTTGACCATCAACTGCTGGCGCATGGCTCCAAATAGTTGGGGAAGGGTGAATTTAATTGCCTGAAGATCAAAATAATTGGCATCTGGTTTTTCGTCATAACTGGGGAAAGGATCGATCATCAGGATGGTTGTATCAAAATCGGATACGCTTTTTGACAATTCAAAATGTTGCG
>JALOCD010000159.1 GCA_023228025.1 Prolixibacteraceae bacterium
TGAGCTGGAAGGCTAAATCTCTGTTTTGCCCGGCTTTATCGATTAACTTGCCATGCACAAAACTGTAAGTTAATAGTTCATTTGCGCCGGCAGAAGCCAAATTTTGCCTGATTTGGCCTTTAAGCTTGAATAGTTCATCTTTTTTAGCTGGTTTAAGTGTTCTGTGTGGCAATTCAACTGGCAATTTACCAAAGCCATAGAGACGGCCAACTTCTTCTACTATATCCTCTGCTATCTCGATATCAGTGCGCCAAAATGGTGCAGAAATATCAAGGCTATCTTGGTTAACCGTAACTTCAAACTCCACATTTTTTAACAATTTGGCTATTTCGTAAACCGATAGGCTTAGGCCCAAACGTTTATTTATAAACTGGGCGGTAGTTTTCACGAATTGTTTAACATATTTCACGTTTGGCGTATCCATAGTTTTACTTGCTAAAACCCCGTTGGCATTCTCTTTTATCATCTCGGCAGCCTTGGTAATTACTCGGTCATTTTGGAACTTGCTTTGGTTTTTGCTAAATCGCGTGAAAGCATCCGTGAAAATACCATACTTCATTGCAGTTTTACGTATCGCAAACATATCAAAATTGGCACATTCTAAGATAATATTTTTAGTTTCATCATCGACTTCGGTATCAGCACCGCCCATAAGGCCACCCAAGCCAATAGCCATTTTATCGGTAGCGATAATGGCTGAATCAACTTTTGAATCTAGTTCAATGGATTTGTTGCCAAGTAAAATTAGTTCTTCTTTATCATTGGCTTTTCTAACGATGATCCTAGCGGCACCATCGCTGTTAGTTTTGGCGACTTTGTCGTAATCGTATGCGTGCAACGGCTGGCCGGTTAGCAACATCACAAAATTAGTTACATCAACTACGTTATTTATCGGTTTTACACCTAGACGGGCCAAAAAAGTCTGTAGCCAAAACGGGCTTTTAGCAATCTCGATATCGCTCATTACGATTGCCATAAATCTTGGTGCTATAGAGGGCACATTATTTTCAATAATCAGTGGCAAGTTGTTCGAGCTACTATTTACTTGCTCCGAACTTTCGGTCAGATACCAATCGGGGCTTTTAAAATCTGTGTTTTGTATACCGGCGACTTCGCGGGCAACACCTAAAATTCCAAAGCAATCTGGGCGATGGGTAAACATCTTGTTCTCGATATCAATTATGTAATCATCCAGCCAAAAAGTTTTGGTTATCGGCGTGCCAGGCTCAACATCTTGGTCGAGCACAATGATTCCGGCGTGGTCATCGCCGAAATCTAGCTCGCGAGCGCTGGCAATCATACCTTGGCTCAAAATGCCCCGTAGCTCTTTTGCAGTCAATTCAAATGGCTCATTTGTGCCATAAGTTTCTGGCACAACAGCACCTGGCGGGAGCCAAATAACAGTTTGGCCTTCGGCTACGTTATTTGCACCGCAAACTACTTGGATTTGTCCGTTTTCGGCCCTTGGTACATCTTTTGTAACTTTGCCATCATCAATCATGCAAACATGTAATTTATCGGCATTTGGGTGTTGAACGCAAGATGTGACTTTTACAATCAATGCACCTTTGTATTTAGCCCCTAAATCTACTATCTCTTCTACCGCTCCAAGCTGCGCCCCGATTTTTTCTACCAATTTATCAATCGGCAAATCAATCTTGGTATATTCTTTTAGCCAGTTAACAGATATCTTCATTTCTTCTTATCTTTAGCTTTACTTTTAATAATTAATTTTTTAAAAATTAATCTATCTTGTAGTAGATAAATAACAATAAGTAATATTAGACCCATGATAAAGAACGGTAGGTAGCTTGGGCCATTGCTACCTTCAGGGCAAGCATCAAAGCACGACACAAGAGCAGCCAGCCCCCAAAATATGTTACTAGCAACAAAAACTACAATGAGCTCAATAATCATGACGATGGTTTCAATAACCCTTACTTTTGTCATTTGAATCGCCTCAGAGTAATTTTCATTTCTTATAAAACCATTTGGTTACATTTTTAAAGTAAAAATAATCTTGCAGAATGTATACCAGCAATAAAACGACAGCAACAATAACTAGCGAAACAATAGCCGGTTTTTTTATAGGCAAGTCCGTGCAAGAGTCGAAACATGAGGCCGCTGCGAACATTGCTGTTAACACTATAAAAGCAAATACAGCAGCTATTAATTCGCCAATCATAATGATTAATTCATCTGCTGGTTCCTTCATTTTTTGGATACCTTAGTAGTATTGTTTATTATTTTAATCTTTTTATGATACCTGGTAACATGCACAATCATTAAACAAACTAGCGGTATCAAAACTATTGCCATCTTAATGAATTCTAATCTTCTGGCATCTTTACTTGATGCGCAGCCATCAAAACAACCAACAGCAAACAGTACAGATAGCATTCCGTATGCCATAAAAGCCAGAAGTAGCTCAACTATAATTAGTACAATCAACCTGGTTTTCATACGCTTTTTAATTAATTCACTTTTCATCTAAAATTGCCTCAAAAATTCTAGTTTGCCAGATTCAAAATAACGGATGTCGTCGATGTCATATTTCATCATCACTAGGCGGTCTATGCCGCAGCCCCAGGCAAAACCAGTGTAAATATTGGGGTCAATGCCGGCCTCTTTTAGCACATTAGGATGAATCATGCCGCAGCCCAAAAGTTCTATCCAGCCGCTATGTCCACAGGTCTGGCAGCCCTTTTTTTGACAAAATGGGCAACTTAGGGCAAATTCAAAGCTTGGTTCGGTAAATGGGAAGTAAAAGGGCTGGGTTTTAACTTCTAACTCTTGGCCATAATATTCTGTCAAAAAGGTCTTAAGAGTTGCGATTAGGTGACCAGCGTTTATGTTTTTATCGACATAAACACCCTCAAGCTGATAATAAGTATGCTCGTGGCGAGCATCTAGATCTTCATTACGAAAAACCCGGCCAGGTATAACAACACTTATGGCTTCGCCTTTGTCTAAATTAGCTTTACGGCTTTTTAAAACTCGGTTTTGCATGGTACTTGTATGGGCGGGGGCAATTAGGCCTTCGGTGGTCATAAATGTGTCATAATCATCCCGAGCTGGGTGGCCTTCTGGGAAGTTTAGGCTGCCAAACATATGGTAATCATCGTCAAGTTGGCGCGATTCTACCGCCTCAAAACCCATCCTGTAAAAAATATCTAAAATAGTACCAAGTTCACGCATGAGCGGATGAACTGAACCATTCTGGCTGGTCAATAGTATGGGTTTTTTATCTTGTGGAGTATTTATATCGAATGGCGCGGTTATATCTATCGGTGTTAGCTCATTTTCGGCATTATCGAGGCCGACAACCCAAGACTCTACCTCTTTTTTGAGACTGTTTACCTCGGCGCCATATTTGCCTTTTTGATCGTTTGGCACTTCTTTAATTTTGCCAAATAAATCCTTAAAAATTGGGCTACGCAAAATAGCTCGCTTATCGTCTAGCGATTCAAACTGTTCTTTCAGGTTTTCGGCTGCCTCGGCAACATCTTTAAAGCTATAAGACATATCAAATATGATTATACGTACTTACACCTAGCCAAGACAAACTTTTATTTTTGATAAATATCACGTTTAACAAAGAAAATGTAGCCAATGACAATAAAAATGACGGAGACAATAACCATTATCAAGATGTTACTAAGCTTTAAACCGTTTTGAATAACGCTAGGGGTGTTGAAGTATTTAAAAGGAGAAAAATAGTTAGGTATTTTTAGGTACTTAACACTAGGGGCCAATGCCGTTATAACGTAGCCCAAAAAGACGACTATGCCAGTTACCATCCCAGCGAGCCCTCGTTTTGCTGTGATTGCCCCTAAAGAATAACCAAATGTGCTGACAAGAACTGTTACAAGCCAGGTTGCAAATGTAGCTTGTAATAATCTGTTAATAGCTAATGGCTCACCGATAATTAGTGCGCCAAGCCAAGTTGCAATAAATATGCTTAGGCTAGCTACGGCAATAATAACCATACTCGCCAACAAGCTATCTAAGTAAACACGGCGCCTCTTAATCGGCTGGGCTAAAAGCGTTTGGATTACACCTTGTTCTTCTTTGCCAGCAATAAGGCCAGTGCATAAAATGATGCCCATTATTACGGGCAAGAAAATCATCTGATAAATCACCTGGATATCCACATATCCATTAAGAGTTTGATAAGTTTTGGCGTCGCCCAAGAGACTCTTCATAGAATCGGGCACATCTTTTAAAGACTCTCCAAAGGTATCTCTAAAAACAGGGAACACCAACACAATAAACAGAGTGAAAAACACTATGACAACACTCCAGCCAATCAACATCCAACGTTTTTCATACAGAGTTTTTAAGAAAACATTATTAAGCATTATTTATCCTCGTAAAACATAGTAAATATCGTATCTAAATCGGGTGGTGCGATAGATAAATCGTCGACGCTGTGTTTTGATAAAAATTGTACCAACTGATTAATATCTCCTAAATATTGGCAGGTCAAGGTCGTATTTTTTGACTTCACATGGCTTACGCCCTTAAGTTTTGTGATTTTAGTTTGGATGTCATTATCTTTGGAAACTACTTTTATGTGTTTTGGCAAGCCAGCGGTTATTTGATCAATGGGCTTATCGGCGATTAATTTACCTTCTCGCACAAAGGCTACATGGTCACATAACGTTTCGACCTCACTTAGAATGTGCGACGAAATAAATACTGTTTTACCTGATTTTTATGCTCAAAAATGATTTGGTTAAACTCATCTTGAACTAAGGGGTCAAGCCCGCTAGTCGGTTCATCAAAAACTAGCAACTCCGGCTTATGCATCAAGGCCGTGATTAAGCCAACTTTTTGGCGGTTACCACGGGATAACGTCTTAATTTTACGGGTTAAATCACAGTCAAGTTTTTTAGCCAATTCGCTAATATATGGTTTATCAAAGCTGCCTCTTAAGTGCCCAAAATATTCAACTTGTTGCCAGCCTGTTAAGGTTCCATCTAAGGCCATATCACTGCCCAAAAAGCCCATCTTTTGGCGAATTTTATAGCTATCGGCCTCCGAATCTAGCCCAAAAATGCTTATTTTACCCTTGGTGGGCTTTATGAGGTCGACCAACATGCTGATAGTAGTTGTTTTACCTGCTCCGTTGGGGCCCAAAAAGCCAAATATACTACCCTTTGGTACATCTAAAGTGATGTCAACAATACCCCTTGTACTGCCGTACATTTTAGTCACATTTTTGATTTCGATTATTGACTCAGCCATCAATAAATATCTTAACACAGCCGGCAAGATCTAAATATCTTAAATGTTCATTTGCTAAGTGCTAAATCTACGGCGTATTTTGCGTGGATGGCCGTGGTATCAAAAACCGGTACAGGCACATCTTTTTGTTTGACTAGCATAGGTATTTCGGTGCAGCCCAAAACAATGCCTTGGGCGCCACTTTTAATTAGATTATCGATGACTTCTAAGAACTGTGCCCTGGAGCTGTCCTTAATTTTGCCTAGGCATAATTCTTCGTATATTACCTTATGTACCAATTCTCTACCTTTGTCGTCTGGTACAATCACCTTTAGGCCATACTTTTGTGCTAATCTACCCTTGTAAAAATCTTGTTCCATAGTAAATTTAGTGCCCAATAGACCAACCGTATTTAAATATTTAGCTATTACGGATTCGCCCGTTGCGTCAGCCAGATTTATCAGTGGTATGCCTATTGCAGCTTGGACCTCATCCGCCATCTTATGCATGGTGTTTGTGCAGATAACGACCATACCAGCGCCGGCTCGCTCTAAACTCTGGGCGGCTTCTATCATCATTTTGGTGAGCTTAGTCCAGTCGCCTTTGCGTTGCAGATGTTCAATCTCGGCAAAATCGACAGAATACAAGATAGACTTTGCTGAATGTAGCCCGCCCAGTCTTTTATTTACCTCATTGTTGATAATCCGATAATAATCTTGGGTCGATTCCCAGCTCATCCCACCAATCAAACCGATTGTTTTCATTTTGCTAACCTCTTATCTTGGTATATCCACTAATGATACAATTTATATATTATGGCACGAGCTTATTACAAAACCCCACTTTCTGCTATAAGCAGTATCTCTCGAGCTACAAAGGTTTCAAAGCTCGTCAGCATAGTTACGACTAACCTTCCTCGTTTTTCAACCTTTTCGCTCCGAAATCTACAACTTCTATCTAGAAAAGGGGTTATGTAATGAGCTCAAATTATTCATTTGACGTGGTTAGCGATTACGACAAGGGCGAGCTTATTAACGTATACGACCAAGCTCAGCGCGAAATATTAAACCGCTACGACCTAAAGGGTACAAAAGCCAAATTAGAGTGGCTAGATGGCGATAAAAACGCTTTTAAAATCAGTGGTGACAGCGATTTTCATATCGATGCCATTTTAGACATTATTCGCAAAAAACTAGCTGCCCGAGGGCAAAGCCAAAAGGTATTAGATACCAGCAAAGAATCGGCAACCACATTACAGCAAACCACCAAGATTGTGCCGTTAAAAAAGGGTATTGCCCAAGATAACGCTAAAAAGTTAACATCGCTTATAAGAGATAGTTACCCCAAAGTTAAAGCCCAGATTCAAGGCGATGAACTGCGCGTGATGAGCCCCAAAAAAGACGAGTTGCAAGCTGTGATGGATTTGCTGCGCAAACAAGATTTAGACTTCCCTATCCAATTCACTAATTACCGTTAATTTTAAAAAAGAAGAAGCCCATCTCGGAAGACCGAGACTCTTGGCGGTGAACCAAGATGGTCTTCTTCGATGGGCTATGGCTTACGAATCGGGGCTAGCCGGTGCAGACGCCGGGACGGTTGAGCTGCTGGTATGGCGCAGCATTTATGGCCTTTAGTCGATCCTGAGCAGCAACCAGTGCACGC